>DASTZM010000059.1:0-2668 GCA_035764305.1 Chloroflexota bacterium
GGCGGACGGCGCCGTCGATGAGCTGCTGCATGGTCCAGGTGGGGGCGGTGGTGGACATGAAGGCGAGGCGGGTCATAGGGGGAGGTTAGCGGTTCTTAGCAGGGCGCTGCCCTGCACCCGGCCGGGGACGCTGCGCTCCCCAGACCCCTAGCGAGTCTTTGCCGGCCTTCGGCCGGCCCAGCGGAGGGCTCCGCCCTCCGAACCTCCCGCCGGGGTGGCTGCGTGCCCCGAGCCCCGTGCCGGGCCGACGGGGGCTGGGCGCTCCGAAGGGTTGGGGACGAAACCGGAGCGGGGGGCTTGCGTCTGTAGACACGCATGGGTGTGCAGATGCGTGGCGGCGGTGCGGCCATCAAGCGGGCGAGCTTTGGGCCGTCGCCGGGAGCGAAGAAGGGGGGCGGGTTCAAGCTGCCGGTGATTCCGCCGGACGCGCTGCTGAACTTGCGGTTCCTGGGAATCGTCCTGGCGGGGGTGAGCGCGTACACGCTGGTAGCGCTGCTTTCGCCGACGGGCACGCTGACGCGCTTCTGGGCGGAGCGGGCGACGGAGCTGGCGGGCTGGGCGGCCGGGCCGTGGTCGGTCCTGGCGGGCTGCGCGAGCATCGCGCTGTACCGGGGGCGGCGGTCGCTGCGGCGCGCCGTCGCGGGGCGGCTGGCGGGGGCGACGTTGCTCCTGGTCGCCGCGGCGAGCGTGCATCAGCTGACGAGCGGGCTGCCGGCGGGGGCGGTGAACTTCACGAGCGGGCTGGCGGCGCTGGGACCGATCAAGCCGGGCGTGGACGGCCGGATCGGGCTGTACACAGGGGCGGGGCTGGCCGCGTGGTTCGGCGTGGGCGGCGCCGTGGCGCTGATGGCGCCGGTGGCGGTGCTCGGGCTGGGGCTGCTGTGCGGGTGGAGCGCGGCGACGTGGCAGAAGCTGGGGCGCCGGGCGCTGGGCTGGCTGGCCGCGCTGGGACGGGTCACGCTCGCGATCGCGGGGCTGGTGCGGGCGCTGTGCGTCGCGCTGGGCCGGGGCGCGCTGCTGGTGGCGGCGGGTGCGTCGCGGCAGGCGCGGGCGACGGTGCTGTGGACGCGTCAGCGGTACGCGCGCTGGAAGATCAACCGCGCGCTCGCCGCCGAGCGCAAGGCGGCGGAGCGCGCCGCGCAGCAGGCGGAGCGGGAGCGCGAGGAGATCCGGCGTGCCGCCCAGGAGGCACAGGCAGCGCAGGCGGCGCGGCTGGCTGCGGACGCGAGCGCGCCTTCGGCCGTGACGGCCGATCCCAACGGCGCCCCAGGCGCGGAGCCGGCTCTGGCCATCCGCAAGCGTCGCTCGGCAGAGGCGCCGGGGGTCACCATGGTGCGGCACACCGACCAATCGGTGGGACCCGGTACGTTGCTTGGCGCGGCGCGCTCGCCCATCCAGTGGCAGCTCCCATCGACCTCAATGCTGTCCGCGATCACAGCGGATCAGATCAGCGAGGCGGAGATCGCGGAGAAGAAGCGCCTGATCGAACGGACGCTGACGGCGTTCAGCGTGCCGGTGACGGTCAAGGAGGCGCGGGTCGGGCCGACGGTGACGCAGTTCTCGCTGGTCCCGGCGGAGGGCGTCTCGGTCAAGCACATCAAGCGCTACGAGGCGGACCTGCAGCTGGTGCTCGCCGCGACGACGCTGCGCATCGAGCTGCCGATCCCCGGCCGGCCGGTGGTGGGGCTGGAGATCCCGAACTCGGGCATCGCGACGGTGGGGCTGCGCGAGGTGCTCGAGTCGGCGCAGTTCCGCGAGAGCAAGGGCAAGCTGCGCCTGGCGCTGGGGCGTGACGTGGACGGCAAGCCGCGCGTCGCCGCGCTGGAGCGCATGCCCCACCTGCTGATCGCCGGGCAGACGGGCTCGGGCAAGTCGGGGTGCGTCAACTCGATCATCGCATCGCTGCTGTTCCAGTGCACGCCGGACGAGCTGCAGCTGCTGATGATCGATCCCAAGATGGTGGAGATGGCGGAGTACGAGGGGATCCCGCACCTGAAGTACCCGGTGGTGACCGACCTGGCGGAGGCGGGCAAGGTGCTGCTGTGGGCCATCGCGGAGATGGAGCGGCGCTACAAGATGCTGTCCGAGCTGAACTTCCGGAACATCGAGTCCTACAACCGCGCGATCGGGACGATCCCGCGGCAGCCGGGGCAGCCAGAGGCGAAGGCGCTGCCGTACATGGTGACCGTGATCGACGAGCTGGCCGACCTGATGATGTTCTCGCCCGACGACGTCGAGCCGGCGATCTGCCGGCTGAGCGCGAAGGCGCGCGCGGTGGGCATCCATCTGGTGGTGGCGACGCAGCGGCCGAGCGTGGACGTGGTGACGGGCCTGATCAAGGCGAACATGCCGTCGCGGATCGCGTTCGCGGTGGCGTCGCAGATCGACTCGCGCGTCATCCTGGACGCGGGCGGGGCGGAGACGCTGCTGGGTCGGGGCGACATGCTGTTCCTGCCGTACGACCAGGGCAAGCCGCTGCGCGCGCAGGGGACGTGGGTCAACGACGACGAGATCTCGGCGCTGATCCACTTCTGGAAGAAGCAGGGGAGCCCACAGTACGTCCAGCGGGAAGAGATCGACGCGCTGATGCTCAAGCAGGAGCAGGCGGACGCGGAGAAGAATGGCGAACGCTCGAACCCGCTGATGGACAAGGCGCTGGCGGTACTGG
>DASTZM010000060.1:0-3597 GCA_035764305.1 Chloroflexota bacterium
CGCGCGTCAGCTCTGCTGCCTCGCGCTCCGCCCAGGACCGCCGCGCGATCATCTGATCGAGCAGCGCCCAGTTGGAGTACTTCTGCTCGCGCAGCAGGCTCAGCTCCGCGGGCTCGCCCTCCCCAGCCGCCGCGTCCGCCGCCGGCACCGCACCGCGGCCCGTGAAGCCATCCAGCCGAGACGCCAGCTTGGACGACCGCCCGCCGAACTGGAACGCGGCGTATCCCGCCGTGCTCACCGCGGCGAACACCACCAGCGGGATCGAAAGCTGCGCCAGGTCGATCATCGCCGGCTACCCGCGCATCCGCGCCGATAGCGACGGCGCCCAGTTCGAGTGCGCGTGCGGCGCCGCGAATGCCGCCAGCCGATCGCCCATGAACAGCTCCGGCGGCAGCGCGATCCCCGCCGCCTCGATCCGGTCCGCGAACTTCGGCCGCAGCCCCGTCGACCGCATCTGCCCCACCACCTTCCCGTTCTCGTCCACGCCCTGCTGCTCGAACGTGAAGATGTCCTGCATCGTCACCACCTGCCCCTCCATGCCCGTGATCTCGGACACGTGCGTCACGCGACGCGTGCCGTCGCGCATGCGCGCCACCTGCACCACCACCTGGATCGCCGACGCGATCTGCTCGCGAATCGCCTTCACCGGCAGCTCGAACCCCGCCATGAGCACCATGTTCTCGATGCGCGCCAGCGCGTCCCGCGGCGTGTTCGCGTGCACCGTCGTCAGCGAGCCGTCGTGGCCCGTGTTCATCGCCTGCAGCATGTCGAACGCCTCCGCCGACCGGCACTCACCCACGATGATCCGGTCCGGCCGCATGCGCAGCGAGTTGCGCACCAGCTCCCGCGTCGGCACCGACCCCTTCCCCTCGATGTTCGGCGGCCGCGTCTCCAGCCGCACCACGTGCGGCTGCCGCAGCTGCAGCTCCGTCGGATCCTCGATCGTCACGATCCGCTCGAGCGGCGAGATGAACCCGGACAGGATGTTCAGCAGCGTCGTCTTGCCCGAGCCCGTCCCACCCGAGATCAGCACGTTCAGCCGCGCCGCCACGCACGCCTGAAGGAACTGCGCCAGTTCCCTCGTCAGCGACCCGTACGCGATCAGATCGTCTACCTGCAGTGGGTCCTTGGAGAACTTCCGGATCGTGATCGTCGGCCCATCCAGCGCCAGCGGCGGGATGATGCAGTTCACGCGCGATCCGTCCGCCAGGCGCGCGTCCACCATCGGCGACGACTCGTCGATCCGCCGGCCGATCGGCGCGACGATCTTCTCGATGATCCGCATCACGTGTTCGTCGTCGCGGAACGAGCGGTCCGAGACGTTCAGCACGCCCTTCCGCTCGAAGTACACCTGGTTGTGGCCGTTCACCATGATTTCGGTGATCGTCGGGTCCGCCAGCAGCGGCTCCAGTGGCCCCAGCCCCAGAACCTCGTCCGCCACCTCCTCGATCAGCCGGAGGCGGTCGTCCCGCGGCAGCGCCACGTCCTCCGCCGCCAGCAGCGTCCGCGCTGCCTCCTCGACGTTCCGCCGCAGCTCCGCCGGCTCCTGACCCGCCACCTTGGAGACGTCCAGTTGCTCCAGTAGCTTCTTGTGCAGCCGGAACTTCAGCTCGGTGACCGGATCCCCACCGCCCAGCCGGACATCCCCACTCCCGGAGACCTCCGCCGTGCGCAGATCCTTGTACGTCCCTTCCAGGCGCTCCATCAGACGCGACATGTCGTTCCCCTAGCCCCTCGTGCTGCGTGTCGTGGTGTGTTGGCCGCGCTTAGCCGCGCATCTGCCCCAGGCGCGTCGCGGGGACCGCCGCCGGTGCGTGGTCTTCCAGACCGCGCAGCGCCAGCCGGATCTTCCCCTTCTCCTCCGCCAGGATCAGCTTCTGCGCCTCTTCCGGCGTCACCGCCAGCGTCGCCGTCCGCGCGTTTGGACGCGCCACCGCCTCGGATCGGCCATCGTTCCGGCTCCCCGCCACCTGCCCCGCCAGCGCCTGCGCCCCCGTGGGGTCCGCCGCCGGCCCGCCAATCGCCTGCGCGATCGCCAGCACTTCGATGTTCTGCAGCACCATCCCCGCGCTGTCGGAGAGCGGGTCCGTGCCGGCCGGCGGGAAGATCGCGATCACGTCCACGAAGTCACCCGGCACGATCAGCCCGCCGGTCGAGATCACCTCGTTCACGTTCACGCTCACCGCGCGCTTGCCCGGCGCGATTCGGAACGCCAGGCCCGAGTCTTCCTTCCGCGCGAAGAACTTGGTCGAGAGCACCTGCTCCCCTGTCGCGATCGGCAGGTTCGTCACCTTGCCCTCCAGCTGCTCGGCCCCGGTGAACGCCTTCTCGTGCCGCGCGTCCGCCGGCACCTGCTTCACCGTCAGCATCCCCGCCGTGACCTGCGTCCGCACCGGGATGTCCTGCGCCGCCACCACCACCGGCACCATGCCCGCCGCCTTGGAGGCCGCCCCCGCGCGCTGGACGTAGTTCCACGTCAGCAGCGCGGCCAGCAGGCCCAGCACCGCCGCGCCCATCAGCGCCTTACGCCCGCCCGCCGAAGGTGAGAAGGAGGCCGCCCGGCGGCCCGCTGTCAGCTGCATCGTTGTGCTCCTGTTTCCTGTGATGTCCGCATTCGTGACGGTCGTTGCTTGGGACGGTCGTTGCTTAGAAGGAGACGAGTGAGTACGGCACCAGCGCCAGCACCACGCCCGCCGCGATCGCCGGCGCATACGGGATCGCCCCCGCCTTCGGGCCGTTCCCCTTCAGCGCCCAGAGCCAGCCAAACGCCAGGTACTTGAAGGTGTTCGTCACCCGGCGCTCGCGGTACAGATAAAAGATCGCCAGCAGCCCGCCCGTGACACACGCGTACAGCGCCGCCAGGAGCACGAACTCGGGGCCTTTCACCGCCCCGATCGCCGCCACCAGCTTCACGTCGCCCGCGCCCATCGCGCGCAGCAGGAACGGGATCAGCATCACTCCCAGCCCCACGCCCCAGCCCATCCACGCGTGCCCAAACCCCTCCCAGCCGTACAGCGCCGTGTTCGCCACCAGCCCGAACAGCATCGTCGGGTAGGTCAGCTTGTTGGAGATCCGGCGCGCCCGCAGGTCGGTGAAGACCGCGTACAGCAGCCCGGCTACCAGTACCGTGTCGATGGCGTGACTCTTCAGCAGCTCGATCATCTGGGTCACGTGTGAGTACGCCGCCAACGGCACAGAAGTGACGTTTTCCCCCAGAAGGCAGAGAGGGCGCCGGGGTCTCCCCCGGCGCCCTCTCGGACGCGTTCCTGCGTGCGCCGTCCCTTACGGGATGGTCGTCGTGTTGAGCTTGTTGCCGACGCCGTTGAAGATGCCGTTCAGCGCCCCGCCCAGGAAGGTCGCGCCGCCGATCAGCGCCACCGCGACGAGCGCGGCCAGCAAGGCGTACTCGGTCGCGTCCGCGCCCTCTTCCTCGAGAGCCAACCGCTTCAGTGTCGTCATCATGAGTTCGTTCTCCTTCTCGATGGAAGGGCGCCGGTGGTAAGCCACCGGCGCCCGAGTCTGCCTTCGCTTCCCCGGTAGCTTGTGGCTACGGGATGGTCGTCGTGTTGAGCTTGTTGCCGACGCCGTTGAACAGGT
>DASTZM010000061.1:0-3618 GCA_035764305.1 Chloroflexota bacterium
GAACGGCCATGGCAAGAGCGATGCTGCGTGCGGTCGCGCTACGCCCGGTGGCCGGTGCTGGCCGTGCCGCCGAGCCACCGACAGTCCACCTGCAAGACACCGTAGAGCGCCTGTGGCCGCGTGCACCGCGGAGCCATCGGCATCGCGCTCTAGCCCTTTCCGCTCCTATCCACGCGATGGGAGCTACGCCCCACCATACCCCTCACCGCGCCGGTTGTCAACCGTCGCCGGTTGGCCAGGTGATCAGCACCTCGTGTCCCGTGGCGGCCCACGTGCCGCGGTAACCGTTCGGCGTTTCCTCGAACAGTTCGTCGAACCGACTCTCGACGATGTCGCGCAGCCGGGCCGCCTGCTTGTCGCCCAGCGGCCACCACGCCCACTGCGCGCCGGCTGCCAGGGTGATCGCCGACTGGACCGCCGCGTCGCGCGTCGGCGCCGCTGCCTGCGAGACCGTCGAGTCGGGCAGATCGCGCACCTCGGGCTCGATGCCCATCTGTCGCAGCACCGCCGTCACCTCCGCGTGCCCCGGGACCACTTCCTCCTTCTCGCGATGGAGCAGCTCGTACAGCACGCCGTGGCGCGATGGCGGTGGCGGATCGTTCACCGTCAGCAGCACGCGCCGCGACGCCGCCTTCCCCAGCGCTTCCAAGAACGGCACGATCTCCCGCGTCAGGTACGTCACGTGGTTCACCAGCGCCACCGACCCCCGCGGTGGGTCGGCCGCCGGCCAGTTGGATCGCACGGTGCGTACGTTCGTGATGCCCGCCCGCGCTGCATTCGCCTTGAAGCCCGCGAGCATCGCCGCGGACGGGTCTACGTTGATCACCTCCTTGCTGCGCAGCGCGAGCGGCAGGCTGTAGCGCCCGGCGCCACCTCCCACGTCGACGATCACGTCGTCTGGTTGGATGTACGAGGCGAGCACCTGCAGGTTGGGCTCCAGGTCCCGACGTGGGTCGCTCACCAGCAGCGGGTGGTTCTTGGGCAGCCCGTCGAACAGGTCCCCTTCCGGCTGCGCTCCCCGCAGCCGGGTGCGCTGTTCCAGAACTGCGTCAACTCGTGCTCTATAGGCGTCGGCGGCGGTCATGGCTTCCCTCCTGTTTGGCGCACCATGATAGGCGCAGCGCGGGGCGGCGGTCCTCGGCGCCGTAGGTCCCCGCGGTCCTTATTCAAACCGTAACGTCGCGGCAACGCGGCCAGTGAAGTAAGCGGTTGTCAGGCGCGCCCAGCCGCGCTAGGGTGGGGTGACGCACCCAACGTCGCGTGCGTCCAGGAGGGTCGCATGCTCAGAACCGCTCCCTACCGGCCGTTGGTGGGAGGAAGTGGAGTCCGGCGCCGAGTCGCCCTCGCCGCCGCGGGTCTGATCGCACTTGGTGGCTATGCGGTCGTCGACCAGCTGCGCTGGTCGCGCCCCTGGGAAGCGCCGCCCGCGGCGCGGGCTCCGGATCTACCGAACTACCTCTCGCTGCGCGCCGCCGATCTCGCGCTCACACCCGCCGACGTCGCCGGTCTTCCCGGCGACCTCCGCGTCGTCTCCGAGGATGGGTCTTCTGCCGCGGGAGCGTCCATCTCCATGGACGCGACGGGTCGGATCGGAACGCAGTCGGTCACGTTCCGCCCGGCCGAGTCGCCCGTGTGGGCGGTCTCGTCGGTGTGGGAGCCGTGGACCCGTCAGGGCGCCCGCGCCGTCGACGCGCCGCTCCGAGAGGTCGTGTCGACGGTCGACGTGTACCGCGACGCGCGTGCCGCGGACCGCGCCTTCGCGGCCTGGTGCGATCGCATGGCCAGCACCTACCGGCTCGTCGGATACGGACCGTGGCGCCTTCCCGACCTGCCCCAGATCGACGACCCACCGTTCCTGTCGGCATACGACGGTCTCCGGCCGTACGCGGCGGTGGCACTTGTCGGCGTGCGCGCCGCGAACGTCGTGAGCAGCGTCTGGATCGCCGGCGCCCTCGCCGATGACAGCGCGGGCGCGCAGGCCCCTGTGCCGCCCGCCGGGCTCACCGGCGAGGCGCCCCGCGGGCGCGCGCCGATGGCGCACGCGCTTACCTTGGCCGAGACCATCGTCCGCCGCGCGCTCCCACCGACGACCGCGTCACCGCCCGCGGCGACCGTTCCCTAGCTCTCGGGGGCGTACACCCCGCGCGTCGCGATCTCGGTGTACGTCTCGGGCCGCCGGTGGCGCCACAGCTCGTCGCGGAAATCGGCATCGCCCCCGACGCCGAAGGCGCGCACCTTGCGCCGGCGCGCCAGGTCGATCGTCGCCATCACCACCCCCGCGTAGCGGCCGCCCTCGGCCAGCGTCAGCCCGTCGGGTCCCACCACGCCGGTGCGGCCCAGCGCCATCCCCGGCATCCACGGCTCGTCCTCGCGGACCCCGTGGTTCACCGTGCACACGTAGACGCAGTTGTCGATTGCCCTCGCCCGCAGCACCGCCTCCCACCCCGCTTCGCCGTACATCGAGTACACCGTCGGGTGGAACAGGATTTCGGCCCCACGCATCGCCAGGAGCCGCGCTGCCTCTGGGAAGTTCACGTCGAAGCAGGTGAACACTCCCACCCGCACCGTCCCCGCTCGCGCGCACTCGATCTCGAACACCGGCCATTCGTCTCCCGGCACCAGCCCCAGCTCCAGCTCGGGCGTGGTGAGGTGCACTTTGAAGTAGGCGCCGCGGTAGTCTCCCTTCCGGTCGAACCATAGCGCCGCGTTGCGTGGCACGCCGTCGAACAGCCCCGCCAGCGGTGCGACCACGTGGACCGCGTGGCGTCGCGCCAGTGCCGCGCACCGTTCACCGGTCTCCCCGCCGGGGAGGTCTTCCACAGGAAGTGACCGCGCCGAGCCAAACGTCGAAAAGGTCTCCGGCAGGCACACAATCTCCGCCCCTAGACCTGTCGCCTCCGCCACGAGTCGCTGCCCCTCCGCCAGGTTCCAGTCCCGCGTCTCGAGCGGCGAGAGCGCGGCCGGAGGCGTTGGCGTCGAGCACAGGCCAACCGTCAGGGGACGAGCCATACGCCCGGGATGCTACTCGCTGCGCGCTAGACTGGAAACCGAGGAGGAACGGAAATGCAAACAACACCTCTCACCAGGCGTACGGTCATGGCGACGCTCGCCGCCGGCGCCTCCGCCGCGCTGGCGGCGTGCGGCGCGGGCGCCACGCCAGGCCCGGCCACCCAGTCCGCCAAGGGGTTGTCTGGCACGCTCGTCGCCTGGTGGCCCAGCGCCACCTTTGACCCCGGCGCGAGCATCGGCGGTGAGATCCTCAAGGACTTCACCACCAAGAACCCCGGCCTCACGATCGACAACGTGGTCGAGGGCAGCGCCGACAAATACAAGACCCAGGTGGCCGCCGGCACGCCGCCCGACTTCTTCCACACCCAGTCCTACTGGCAGACCACCTGGGGCGTGACCGGCCTCAACACCCAGCTCGACGACTACATCAAGCGTTCCAAGCTCATCAAGGCGGAAGACGTCTGGCCCCTCAAGCTCAAGGAGGTTCAGCATCAGGGAAAGACCTGGGCGCTGCCGTACAGCATCGACTCGCGCGTGATCTTCATCAACGCCGACCACTACGCGCGCTCGGGCTACGACCTCAACAAGCCCCCTGCCACGTGGGACGAC
>DASTZM010000062.1:0-2000 GCA_035764305.1 Chloroflexota bacterium
CCGGAGACGCCCCGCCTAGCGGCGGTGCCGCCGCGCCCGCAGGCGTCAGCGCCGGCGGCGTCGGCGCAGGCGCCGACGCCGCCGGCCGGACACACGCTCCCCCCTGGGGTTGTGCCGCTCGACGCCGCGCGCCCGCGGCGCATCCGTGAGACGCCGGCCGGCGCGTCCACCGGCGCCAAGCTCCCGGTGGACGTCGCGCCGGCGACGCCGACGCAGCTGGAGACGATTGCCAAGCTAGCGCGGAGCATCGGGCGCGCGGTGCCGACGAACGACCTGACCCGCGGCGCGGCGTCCGAGCTGATCACGCGCCTGAGCGAAGAGCGCTACGGCGCCCGGCGCAGCTAGCCCTCACGCTACACCGGAAGGGATTACCAGCGACGGTGTCAGGATCGGCCCGAGGGCGGATCGCCGGGCCGGGGTGGGGGCCTAACGGTGACATCGCCGTAGGCGAAGGTACGGCGCGCGCCGCCGTCGAGGCGCACGACGAGCGCGCCATCCTCAGTGACGTCCTCGGCGACTCCATCGACGATCTCACCGGGACAGGTCAGCCGGATCGGGCGCCCAAGCGTGTCGAGTGCGGCCCGGAAATCGTCCAAGAGCGCCGCCTGCCGTTGGGCACGCAGTGCAGCGTAGCGGTCGTCGAGCGCCTGGAGCAGCGCGACGACGAACGCCTCGCGCGAGACGGGGCGCCCCACCTCCTCGAGCAGCGTCGTCGCAGGCAGCGCCGCGTCGGGTAGCGGTCCAAGCCCGGCGGCGGGCAGGTTGCCGTTGAGGCCGAACCCCACGACGGCGTAGTCGAGTCCGCCACCCGCGAGTGACGACTCGATTAGCACCCCTCCCATCTTGCGCCCGCCGACGATGACATCGTTTGGCCATTTGAGCGCCGACACGACGCCGCACGCACGGTGTACCGCGTCCACCACCGTGAGCCCACCGAGCATCGCCAGGGCACCGAGCTGGGCCGGATTCAGGTGGGGGCGCAGAATGACCGACGCCGCGATGGAGGTGCGAGCGGGCGTGACCCAGCGCGCCTTGCCGGCGCGCCCACGACCGGCGGTCTGCTCGTCGGCGAGCAGCACGGTGCCTTCGGGCTCGCCGGAAGCGGCGAGGCGCTTCGCGTCGTCGTTGGTCGAGCCGGTGGTGGGGGCGTAGACGATGCGCCGGCCGACGGTGCGGCCCGCGAGCGCCCGCTCGACCGATTCCCAATCGAGCGGCGCGCCGACGGCCGGGTCTAGCGACGTCCTACCACCTCACGGCGTGTCTTGGCGTACCACTCGACCACGTTCCGGAAGCGGTCGGCCGGCGTTGCCACGACTCCGGGCTTGACTCCCTTGATCTTGCTGCTGACGGCGAAGTCGTACGTGGGGAAGAAGAGCGGCAGGCTGGGCAGCTCCTCGGCGAAGACCGACTGGAACTCCTGGTAAAGGCGCGTTCGCTCGGCACGGTCGGTGGTGCGCCGGCCGCGCTCGAGGACCTCGTCCGCACGCCGGTTGCTGAAGCCGGAGATGTTCAGGCCATTGGGCGCGAGCTGCGTGGAGTGCCACAGAGCATAGGGATCTGGATCGAAGCCGTTGAAGTCCCAGCTGAAGAGCGCGATCTCGTAGCGACGGGGGAGCAGGAAGTCCTGTACGAGGCCGCCCGCGCCGGTGGCTTGCACCTCCACGTCAAAGCCCACGGCGACCAGCTGGCGCTGGATCTCCTCGGCCAGCTGGACTCGCTCGCGCCGGTCGTTGGTCAGCAGGACCAGGCGCAGCCGACGCCCGTCCTTAGTACGCACGGTCGCGTCGGCGCCCTCCAGCTTCCAGCCGGCGGTGTCGAGCGCGGCGCGGGCTTTCGCCGGGTCGGGGTCGTACTTCTTGACCTCGGAGTTGTACGCCCATGAGGACGGCAGAATGGGGCTGTCGGCACGCCGGCCGTGCCCGGCGCGGCTGACGTCGATCAGCTTCTGGCGGTCGACGGCGTAAGCGATGGCCTGGCGCACGTTCTTGTCGGCCAGCGCG
>DASTZM010000063.1:0-5386 GCA_035764305.1 Chloroflexota bacterium
TGCCTGCCGGAAGAACGGGTAGCCGCCGTCGGAATAGGCGACCCACCGGCGGCCGGGGGCGTGCGCTGCTACCACCTGGCCGAGGGCACGAGCGAGGAACCCGCACCGACCGCCGCCGCCGTGTCGCAGGCGCTGAGTCGGACCGAACTGCCGGCGCTCCTCGTATTCGAGGCGCAGCAGGCGAGCCCCTAAGAGACAGCGCGGCGATGCGTGAGCAAGACGAGCGAAGGAGAGGATCGACGTGATGACCAAGCCGGAGCGAATCGGCCTGGGCGTGATCGGCGTGGGCAACATCGGCGTGGCGTGCATGCGCGCCGCGGGGTCGCCCGAGAGCGGTTTTACCCTGCGGGCGGCCTGCGGCTTGGAGGCGGAACGGCTCGACCGCACCGCGCGCGAGCTCAACATCCCGTTCTCCACCGCGGAGTACGCCGCGCTGCTCGAACGGCCGGACGTGGAGGCCGTCGCGATCTACTCACCCGATCACCTGCACTTCCCGATGGTCCGGGACGCACTGCTGGCGGGCAAGGACGTGCTGGTCACGAAGCCGATGGTGATCTCCAGCGAGGAATCGGCTGAGGTCTTGCGCCTCGAGCGCGAGACCGGGCGGACGGTGCTCGTGGGAGAGACGTCGCGCTACGACACGCGCGCGGTGGCGGCGAAGCAACTGGTCGACGACGGCGACCTCGGGCGTCTGATCTTCGGGTCAACCCACTATGTACACGACATGCGCACCGTCTTCGACCGGACGCCGTGGCGCTACCAGGAGCCGCACCTCAAGGACTTCCCGATCGGGAGCATGTGCCATCCGGTCTCGCTGATCACCATGTTCTTTGGGGACGTCGCCGAGGTCTCAGCGATGGCGATCAACGGCGGCATGGATCCGCGCTACCCAGCGCAACGCGAGGACACCTTCTTGGTGAACCTGCGCTTCAAGGGAGGTGGCATCGGGAGGGTACTGGGGGCGTACGGACTGGTGCACCCGCCGCTACCCTCGGAATCACTCAGCCTGTTTGGCACCAAGGGAAGTCTCGTGGACCACGACCTAGTGCTGGACAAGATGCCCGGCAAGCCGGTGATGAAGGTCGCCTACCGCGCCGAGGGCGGCTACGACGGCCACGGCGGCCAGATCCGCCGCTACCTGGCCGAGTTTGCGCGCTGCATCCGCGACGGTGCGCCGTCGATCTCCACCGCACTGGACGGCGCGAAGACGGTGGCCATTGGCGAGGCGATCAAGGAGTCGGTCAGGGCCGGTGGACGACCGGTGGCGCCGCGCACGGCCTTCTGAGATCGGCCGGATCTTGCGCTCTCGGACGGACGCGTCCTGGGAACATAGCCCAACCGGGACGCCGTGACGCGCAAGGGCGTCGTCCGCGGCGGGCACGGGTGCGCGCCGCGCCTGGGTGTCGTCGACATGCGACTGGTCCCCGGATTGACAGCAGGACCGGGCTCCTCCGCCACAGGGGCGTACCCGACGCCGGCAGGCGGCTGAGCACGAGCCCCGCGGGACCAGCCGGCGCCGCGAGCGCGCGCCGCTGCGGGGTGGAAAGTGGCCGAGAGCGCCCTACGTACGGCGCCTGTACTATGGCGCCGTGCACAGCGCGAGCTATCCTGGAGGTAAGGGGTGGGGCTGAGCTGAGCGCGAGCGAGGGTGGCGGTCGGGTGGTGGGGATAGCAGCAGGGCTGGGGGCGGCGGCGATCTGGGGCGGGATGTACGTGGTCAGCAAGTACGTGCTGGACTACGTGCCGCCGCTGACGCTGGTGGTGCTGCGGCTGGTGATCGGCACGGCGACGCTGGGGGTCATCGCGGTGGCGACGGGGGCGCCGTGGGTGCGCCGGCGGGACGTGCCGCTGATGGTGCTGCTGGGGTTTGTGGGGCTGTGCGTCTCGATGGTGGCGCAGTTCAGCGGGACGAAGCTGTCTACCGCCGCGAGCGGGGCGCTGATCACGTGCGCGACGCCGGCGTTCATGCTGCTGTTTTCCTGGCCGCTGCTGGGCGAGCGCCCGACGGCGCGACAGGTGATGGGGTTGGCGCTGGCGTCGGCGGGTGTGGCGATGACGATCCTGCTGGCGCCTACCGCGACGGAGGGGGGTGATGAGGCGGCGGGACGGAATGTGCTGCTGGGGAACGTGCTGCTGGTGGTGGCGGCGGTGACGTGGGCGCTGTACTCGGTGCTGGGGCGGATCGCGAGCCGGCGCTACCCGGCGCTGATCACGACGGGCTACGCGACGTTCTTTGGGGCGGTGTTCACGGCGCCGCTGGTGCCGCTGGAGTGGGGGACGACGGCGCCGCGGTGGGAGGCGACGCCGGGGCTGATCTGGCCCGGAGTGCTGTACCTGGGAGTGGTGTCGACGGCGGGGGCGTTCTACCTGTGGAACAAGTCGATCGCGCTGTTGGGGCCGGGGCTGCCGGCGATCCTGTTCTTTGCGCAGCCGGTGGTGGGAGGGCTATTGGGGGCGCTGTTGCTGGGCGAGAGGTTGGGGCTGTCTTTCTTCCTGGGTGGGGCGCTGGTGGGACTGGCGATCTTGCTGGGGAACGCGGGGGCGTCAGGGCGGCGCACCGGCCGGGCTGGGGACTGAGGCGATGCGCGCGTTGACGAGGGTGACACGACCGGTGTCGACAGACGCGAGGGCTTGCTCCAGCGTGGGCCGGATGTGCGCGGCGTCGCGGAGCAGCAGGCCTTCGCCGCCGAGTGATTGGGCGAGGAGGTCGTAGCGGGCGGGAAGAAGGTCGGTGGCGATGGTGCGGTGGGAGCCGTAGCGGGCGCGCTGGAGGTGGCGCTCGGTGCCCCAGGCGGCGTCGTTCCCGACGAGCGCGAGGATGGGGGCGCCGGCACGGGCGGCGGTCTCGAGCTCCATGGCGTAGAAGCCGAAGGCGCCGTCCCCCGCGATGGCGATGACGGTGGCGTCGGGTCGGGCGAGGCGGGCGGCGATGGCGAAGGGAACGGCGTAGCCGATCGTGCCGGAGGGCTCGTTGACCAGGTGGCGTCCCACCTCGCGGCGCAGGCGCGGGGCAAGTCGCGCGCGGGCCCACTGGCCGAACTCGCCTCCGTCGATCACGAGGCAGACGTCGCGGCCGTCGCGCTCGCGCTGGTCGAGGAGCTCCGCCAGGGCGTCGAGGACGCGCCACGGATGGAGGGCATCCGGCGAGTCGGGGACGGCAAGCGCCGCGCCGTCGGGAGCAACCGGGGTGTCGACGAGACGCTGGACGTGGGCCGTCCAGTCGGTGGCGGGCCAGGGGGTAGGATCGAGGGCGCGGGCGGCGGCGAGCAGGTGGGTGGCGGCGGGTAGGAGGTCGGAGAGCAGACCGACGGCGGCGGGACGGTAGCGCCCCAGCTCTTCGGGGGAGGGGTCGATCTGGAGCAGGGTGGCGCCGGACGCGAGCGCGGCGCCGTAGCCGAGGCGGTAGTCTTGAGTCTTGCCGAAGAGGAGGACGCAGTCGGCGTCGGGCAGCGCGTGCGCGGCGCGGCCGAGCGCGGGATCGGTCAGCCCGCGCGGGTGATCGACGATTACTAAAGGAAGGCGCGTGTGGGCGCAGAGCTCCTGGAGGGCAGCGTGGAGCGCTGGACGCGACGCGGAGGGGCCCGCCAGGATGAGGGGGCGTGCGGCGGCGCGCAGCCGGGAAGCGATCTCCCGGAAGGAGGGGGCGAGCGCCGCGGCGGCGGATGCGTCGTCGGTGTTGTCGGGCCACGGGCTGTCAGACGCGTGGGCCGGGTCCAATAGGGCGGACGGGGCTGACGGGGCGGAAGAGGCAGGGGCGGCCGCTTCCAGCACGTCAACGGGGAGGTTGAGGCTGACCGGGCCCGGGCGGGCGGCGCAGGCGCGGGCGAAGGCGGTCTCGAGGAGCGCGGGGAGCTGGTCCGCCGAGGAGGCGGTGGCGGCCCAGTGGGTGATGGGGCGGGCGAGTCTCTCCTGGTCCATCTGCTGGAAGGCACCGGCTTTGCCGTAGGGGGCGTGGCCGCTGAGGAGGACGAGCGGGGTTTCGCCGCTCTCGGCCATGGCGAGGGCGCCGAGGGCGTTGGCGTGGCCGGTGGCGGCGGTGACGAGGGCGACGCCGACTTCGCCGGTGAGGCGGGCGTGGCCGTCGGCCATGTGCACGGCGGCGCCTTCGTGGCGGGTGTGGATGATGGCGATGCCGGCGCGGTCGAGCGCGTCGTAGAGCGAGAGGACCTGGTTGCCGGAGAGGCTGAAGACGCGCCGCACACCGGCGGCGGCCAAAGCCTGGGCGACGAGATCAGCGCCACGCATTCCGGATTAGGAGTACCATGGCGAAGACGGGTCGGGGGCAACTCCGGGGCACTCCTGGGCGGCCCGCCGGCGATCTGTTTGTGGAGGGAACGATGGACTCAGGCAGACGGAAGGCGACGCGGCGCGGGGTGCTGTGGGGGACGGGCGCGATGGCGGGGAGCGCGGCGCTGGCGGCGTGCGGCGCGGCGCAGGGGGGCGGGGCGACGGAGACCAAGATCACGGCGCCGGTGCAGCTACTAATGCTGAGCGACCACTCGGGGGTCGATCTGGATAACCAAAAGGCGTTGTTCGGGCGGTTCACGAAGGAGCAGCCGAACGTCACGTTCGAGATCTCGCCCAACGGGCCGAACCAGGCGGCGCGGGACCGCGTGAAGATCATGGCGCAGGGTGGGACGCCGCCGGATTTCTGGGAATCGACTCGCGCGGCGTACGCGGACCTGGTGCTCGGCGGGATGGTGCAGCACATCACGGACTACGTGAAGCGGGACAAGCTCCCGTTCGAGAAGATGTTCGTGCCGGACCACGTCGACCACATCACGATCGACAACAAGATCTATGGCTGGCCGATCGTGATCAGCGCCGACGCGCTGGCGTACAACAAGGATCTCTTCGACGCGCGAGGCCTGACGCCGCCGCCGGTGAACACGGCGGATACGACGTGGACGATGGAGAAGTTCCTGGACCTGGCGCAGAAGCTGACGCGCAACGATGGCCAGGTGTTCGGGTTCGGTGGGACGCGGAGCGGGTACGACCGCTTCACGGACGGGACGAACTGGGGTCAGCCGCCGTGGGACGGGATGAAGTCGGCGTTTGACGGGCCGATCTGGCAGCAGGCGGAGCAGTTCTGGCTGGACTGCATCTACAAGTGGCACGTGCAGCCGACGGCGCAGGAGAAGCCGTCGCTGGCGCCGACGAGCGGGCCGTTCTTCTTCAACGGGAAGACGGGGATGGACGTAGTCTTCGCGGCGCCGCCGGCGAACATCTCTTTCAAGTGGGGCGTAGCGACGATGCCTTACTCCGGCAAGGGGAAGAACATTTCCGGGCGGCTGGGGCTGCACTCGCTGCACATGTCCACGGGGAAGAACAAGGACGTGGTGTGGCAGGTGCTGCGCTGGTTTCGGAACAAGGAGAACGCGGGATC
>DASTZM010000064.1:0-4182 GCA_035764305.1 Chloroflexota bacterium
GCCTCTGCCGCGCGACATGCTGGCCGAGCACCTGCTGCGCCGCTTCCGCGAGCTGGAGGAGACAAACGCCGCCCGGCGACGCGAGACGAACTGGCCGGACCGCTGGCCGAAGGAGCGCCAGCGTCTCGTCCAGGCGTATCAGCGCATGCTGGGCGCGTTTCCAGAGCGTACGCCGCTCAACGCGCGCGTCACCGGCCGGCTGGAGCGAGACCGCTACGCGATCGAGAAGCTGCTCTTCGAGTCGCAGCCGGGCATGCGGGTGACAGCGAACGTCTACGTGCCGCATGGCATCCCGCGCGGAGAGCGGCGGCCGGCGGTGCTGGTGCCGTGTGGCCACTCGGAGACCGGGAAGGCGGCGGAGACGTATCAGCGGGTGTGCATCGGTCTGGCGAGCAAGGGCTACGTGGTGCTGATCTACGACCCGATCGGGCAGGGCGAGCGCCAGACGTACTGGAACGCCGCGACGGGACGCTCCGACCTAGGCGGGAACACGACGCAGCACTCGTACGTCGGGAACCAGTGCTTTCTGCTGGGCATCAACCTGGCGCAGTACATGGTGTGGGATTCGATCCGCGCGGTGGACTACCTGGTCTCGCGCGCAGACGTCGATCCGGAGCGGATCGGTATGGCGGGCAACTCGGGTGGCGGGACGAACACCGCGCAGACGGTTCCGCTCGATCCGCGGATCAAGGCGGCGGCGGTGTGCTGCTACATCACGACGCTCTGCTGGCGGCGGCGCGCATGGAGCACGGGGGATGCCGAGCAGAACCTGGCGGGGCAGCTGGCGGATGGCCTGGACCTACCGGACTACCTGCGACTGATGGCGCCGCGCCCGGTGCTGGTGGGATCGGCGGCGCTGGACTACTTCCCGCTCGAGGGCGCGAAACAGGGCGTCGAGATCGCCGGCGAGCTGTATCGGGCGCTGGGCGTGCCAGAGCGGGTGACGCACGCCGTCGCCGACGCGCCGCACGGCTATTCCCCAACGCTGCGGCGGGCGACGTTCGCCTGGATGAACCGCTGGCTGGGGATGCCCGACGCCGGCGACGACGAGCCGGACGTGGCTGTGGAGAGTGATGCAGACCTGCAGGTCACACCGGACGGGCAGGTGGCGGCGCTGGGATCGGAAGATGTGTTCACTCTCAACCGGCGCCGGCTGGCGCTCCCAGCTCCGGAGCGCAGGCGAAACGTGCGTGAGTCGGCGGCGGCGCTGACCGGCTGGGAGTCACCGCACGAGCGGCCCGTTGCGCGGGAGACGGAGCAGAGTCTCTTCCGCTACGAAGGCGTGCGGCGGATCGAGACGGTGACGGTGTGGCCCGAGTCCGACGTCGCGGTGCCGGGGCGCGTCTTCAGCTGGCGAGCGGCGTTGCGTCCCGGGCCGGCGGTGGTGTGGCTGGATGCCGAGGGGGTCGACGCGGCGGTCGAGCGGCCTGCCTTCCGCGCGCTGCTGGCGCGGCAGTCCGAGACGGGGTGCGTCGTCGCGGTGGTGGACGTGCGCGGCGTGGGCGAAACCGCGCCCCGTGACACCGGCCGCGCGAATCGCACGATCATGGGTGCCGAGGCCTTCCTGACGTACGAGTCGTTCATCGCGGGCACACCGCTGCTGGGCATGCGTCTTCGAGACGCCGCGTGCGCCGTCGACTACGTGCTCGGGCGCGAAGACGTGGACACCGCGCGGGGCGCGCTGGTTGTCGGTTGGGGCGGTGCCGGACTGCTGGCGCTGCACATCGCCGCGCTCGACGAGCGAGTCGCGGCCGTCACCGTGGTCGACGCGCCTGAGAGCTACCGATCACTCGTCGAGTCCGAGCGCTACGACCTCTCAGTCAGCTGGATGGCGCCGGGCATGGTCCGCAACCCCGACAGCCCCGACGGATACGACGTCGAGGAGCTCTGCGCGCTCATCGCCCCGCGTGCCGTGTACCGCCTGCCCGACTCAGGCGGCGCGGGACGGGTCGCGGCGCTGTTCGAGCGGGAGCTCTCCGCCGGCGCGGCCGGTCTCGGCGCGCTGCACGCGCGCGTCGACGTCTGAGGCGATCTCGGCGGCGACCTGCGCCGCCTCGACCGGGGCCGCGGTGGCGGCGCGCCGCTCGTAGATGCGCTCGGCGTGCTCCTCCACCGCGCGCTCGGTCTTCTCCCCGGGCAGCTCGCCGGGCAGCTCGATGCGCAGGTCCTCCACGAGCACGCGGATGCCGGCGGCGATGGGCAGCGCGATGACCGCGCCGACCAGCCCCATCAGCTTGCCCCCGACCATCACGGCGACGATCACCGCGACGGGCGAGAGGCGCATGGCGCTGCCGTAGACGCGCGGCACCAGGAAGCGTGCCTCCAGCTCGTGGTAGGCGCCGAGCGCGACGAGCGCTATGAGGGCCTGCCCGGGCCCGATGGCGAGGGCGGCGAGCGATCCGGTGGCGAGCACGATCAGCGGCCCGATGAACGGCACCATGTCCGCGACCGCCGCGAGCAGCGCCATGGCCAGCGGATTGGGTGCGCCGATCCACTGCAGCAGCGTGAACACGAAGACCGCCATCAGGCCGGAGGTCATCGCCTGGCCGCGCACGTACCCGCCGACCACGCGCTCCATGTCCAGCAGGATCCGCGCGAAGCGGACGTGCATGCCGCGCGGCAGGAGGGCGTACAGGAAGCCGATCACACGCTCGCGGTCGGCGAGCAGGTAGAACGCCAGCATCACGGTGGTCAGGCCGAGCGCGATGCCCTCCACGACGCGCAGCGCCAGCGGCAGGGCGTGGGGCGCGGCGGTGAGTACGTCCTGCGCCGGCTCGGTGAGCTGCGCCGCGGCGCGCTGCCCCAGGAACGGCACGCGTGCGACGAATTCCGCGACGCGCTGCTGCAGCTCGGGAAGCCCGGCCGCCAGGCTTCCCACCTGCGCCGCGAGCGCCGGGATGACGAGTGCGCCGGTGCCTACGACCGCGCCGATCAGCGCCGCCAGGATGAGCCCCAGCGCGATGCCGCGCCGCACGCCGTGCCCGTCCAGCCAGTCCACCACGGGATTCAGCGCGCCGGCGATGATCGCGGCGCAGACCAGCAGCAGCACGACCTGCCACAACTGGATCAGCACCCACGTGGCGCCGAGCAGCCCGATCACCACCAGCACCGAGCGCGGCGACAGCTCAATCCGGAGCGTGCGGGACATCCGGAACGGAAGGCGATGCAAGACCGGTACCGCGCGGCAAGCGACGTCCCGAAGGCGTCACCGGTACCCGGCTACAATGCGGCGTCTCACATGATCGTCTACGTCGGGACCACCACGGGACAGGGGCGCGCCGAAGGGATCGGCGTGTTCCGCATGGACGATGGCACTGGCGCGCTGACCCACCTCCAGACGGTTCAGGCGGCCAACCCCACGTTCCTCTGGATCCATCCGAGCGGCCGGTACCTGTATGCCGCGACGCGCGGCTCGGTCGGCGGGGCCGACGGCGACACGCCGCGCTCGTTCATCGAGGCGTTTGCCATCGATCCCTCGCAGAAGACGCTCACGGCGATCAACCGGCAGTCGTCGGGCGGCCAGAGCCCGGCCTACGTGAGCGTCCATCCCACCGGACGGTGTGTCTTCGCCGCCAATTACACCAGCGGCCACGTCGCCTCGCTGCCGGTCAAGGCGGACGGCTCGCTGGGCGAGGCGGCGACGGTCATCCTGCACGAGGGGCGCAGCGTGGACGCGCGCCGGCAGGAGGGGCCGCACGCGCACTTCATCCAGGCGGACCCGACCGGCGAGCGCGTCTTCGCGTGTGACCTGGGGTGCGACAAGGTCTTCATCTACCGAGTCGACCCGGACAAGGCCACGCTGACGCCCAACGAGGTCCCCTACGGCCAGCTCAGCTCGGGGGCCGGCCCGCGCCACCTGTCCTTCCATCCGAATGGGCGCCTGATCTTCGTGATCAACGAGATGGACTCCACGCTTTCGTCCTTCGCCTACGACGCGTCGCGCGGCGCGATGGAGATCCACGACACGCGCTCCACGGTCCCCGAGGGGTACGCCGAGCGCACGCACACCGCGCAGGTGGTGACGCACCCGAACGGGCGGTTCGTGTACGGCTCCAACCGCGGTCACGACAGCATCGCCATCTTCGGGATCGATCAGGAGCGTGGAAAGCTGACCCCGCTGGGGCACGAGCCGACGCAGGGCAAAGTCCCTCGCAACTTCAACATCGACCCGACGGGAACGCT
>DASTZM010000065.1:0-2859 GCA_035764305.1 Chloroflexota bacterium
GGAGTTCATCTTCCTGTGGCCGTTCCTGCACATGTAGCGCTACGGCGCCGAGTTCTGGAACAAGGAGAAGACGGGCATCGTGCTGAACACCCCCACGCACGTGGAGGTGATGCAGCTCTTCGTGGACATGATCCACAAGGACCGCAGCACGGTCCCGCCGGGGAACGGTGTGCCGCAGAGCACGGCGGGTGGCCGGACCGGCAAGGTGGCGATGTGGGAGCAGGGGACGTGGGACATCCCGCTCATTCCCACCCAGGCGCCGGACCTCAAGTTCGGCGTGTTCCTGTGGCCGAAGAAGGCGAATCAGGGGCACACGCCGCTGGCCGGGTCGAGCGCGATGAGCAAGGCGTCGAAGGACCCGGACGCGGCGTGGGAGTTCATGAAGTGGTGGAACACGCCCGAGAACCAGGTGGGGTGGTACGTGAATGCGGGTGGGAACGCGCCGTCGCGCAAGAGCGTCTACGCCAAGCCGCCGATCAGCGACAACCCGATCTGGAAGCCGTTGCTGAACGCGATCACGACGGGCGGGGGGAACCCGCGCCCGATGTTCGACCGCTACACCGAGCTGGCGGAGACGGCGATCACGCCGGCGTGGAACAAGGCGTTCCGGGGCGAGAGCACGGCGAAGGACGCGGTGGACGAGTCGACGCGCGCGGCGACGGCGTTCTGGCAGGGGATCGGCGGGAACGCGAGCAAGGCGTTGTGACGCGCCGCCTCCCTGGCGTTACCCGCCGGGGCGTGCACACGGCCGCGCTGGCCGGCCTTGCCGCGACCGCGGCTTTCACCGCTGCGTGTGGCGCGTCTCCGGAGCCCGCCGCGGCGCTGCGCACGCCATCCCGCGACACCAAGGACGAGCTGATCTGGCTGACGTGGTCGAGCAACACGGGAGTCCGTGGCACGGCCTACGGCAACATGATGAAGCAGTTCGGTGAGCGCTTCCCCGCGGTCACGATCACGCAGGTCCCACCCCCCAGCGGCCCGTTCGCCGCGACGTTCGAGAAGCTCATCACCACCATCGCCGCGGGCGAGCGCATCGACCTGGTCGGCGTCGTGCCCGAGTTCATCCCCGTCTACATGGACCGCGCCAAGGCGCTGAGCGACCTGAACACGTATTTACGGCGCGACCCGTCCTACAAGGCGACCGACCACGTCAAGGGCGCGATCGACGGCCTCACGTGGAAGGGCAAGCTCGGCGCCGTCCCGGTTGGCCTTTCGACGAGCGTCGCGATTTACAACGCCGAGCTGCTGCAGCGGAAGGGCATCGCGCCGCCCAAGGCCGACTGGGACGTCAACCAGCTAGTAGACCTGGCCAAGCGGCTGACCGAGCCCAAGGGCGACGAGACGGTGTGGGGCTACCACGACCGGATGCCCAACCCACTGCGCCTCTACACCTACATCTGGGCTTTCGGGGGCGAGCCGATGACGCCGCGCGAGGAGCCGACCCAGTTCCGCTGGTCCAAGGATCCAAAGACGGTGCAGGCGATCGAGTGGGTGGTCGACCTGCACCGCAAGCACGGCGTCCGCGCGGGCGGCCACACGGCTGAGGGCGACTCGGGGAGCGGCGCCTTCCCGAAAAACCGTGTCGCCATCTCGGGCTGGCAGATCAACATCTTCGACAGCGTCCCACCGGACATCCGCTACGACGTGATCCCCATGCCCCGCGGGCCGAACGGGCGCCACCTCTACTTCTGGGGGTTCTGCTACGGCCTGGCGCCGCAGTCGAAGAACCCCGACCTGGCGTGGGAGCTGCTGAAGCACGTCACGGGCGAGCCTGGCCAGAAGGAGTGGATGACCCACGCCCGCTTCGCCCCTAGTCTCAAGACGCTGCTCAACGGTCCGTACCAGAAGCTGGAGGGACCACCGGCGAGCAAGCAGCTCGTCGCCGACGCCGCGCTGGCGACCGAGCGCTTCCCGATGCACACGCGGTGGCCGGACATGCTGCCGAAGATCGAGCAGCTGATCCGCGACGCCGACGCGGGCACGAAGAGCGTCAAGGACGCTTTGACCACGCTCGACGCGGAGCTGGAGACGATCGCCAAGTCTGCCTAGCTCGGCTTGCGCTTCGGCGGCGCGCCTTACCGTTCTCGCTATTGAAGGAGGGGCCGGAGGCTCTGCTACTGTCCGGCGAGGGGGATGGGTCCATGTTGTCCGTGCCCGCAGCGGCTCCGTTCCGGCCCGCGGAGAGTCTGGATGAGGTGCTCGACCGTCTCGACGGGATCGTCGTGCGGGCGCGGGAGGAGCGGGACAGGAACGGGTACTTTGCCGTGCTGTACCGCCAGGTCACGGCGCGGGTGCGGGACGGCATCGCGCGACACGACTTCGAGGATGGGGAGCGGATGGCGCGGCTCGACGTGGCCTTCGCCAACCGCTACCTGGAGGCGTTGCACCAGTTTCGCGCCGGAGCGCCCGCGAGCAAGTGCTGGCGCGAGGCGTTCACGACCGCGCGGCGCTGGCGGCCGATCGTGCTCCAGCATCTGCTGCTGGGGATCAACGCGCACATCAACCTCGATCTGGGCGCCGCCGCCGCGCTGGTGAGCCCGGGCGGTACGCTGCCGGCGCTGCGCCGGGACTTCGACGCGATCAACGCGATCCTGTGCGCGATGCTGGATGAAGTCCAGGACCGGCTGGCCCGCATCTGGCCGCTCATGGCGCTGCTGGATCACGTTGGGTGTCGGACGGATGAGGCGGTGATGCAGTTCAGCATTCTGCGGGCGCGCGATGCCGCCTGGGACGTGGCGACGACGCTGGCGCGGCTGGACGGCGAGCAGGCGGCGCGCGAGCTGGCGCGGGTGGACGAGTGGACGGCGGTGCTGGCCCGGCTGATCCGCACGCCCGGGGTCACGGTGAGCCTGGCCAACC
>DASTZM010000066.1:0-2023 GCA_035764305.1 Chloroflexota bacterium
CAGGAGCTCGCGGACAACCAGGAGACGGCGCACGGGGCCTCGCGCGGTGGGGTCACCCGCCGTGGACGCCCGCCTTGCCGCTCACGCTGGCGCTTGCCTGAACGCTCACCGACAGCGAGGCCTGCGCGTTGGCCACCGCGCTGGCCGATGCTCCCACGCACGCGGCCGCGTGCAGGCCGGCGTTGCCGACGATCCCCGGCAGCTCTCCGCTGATCTGGACGAGCGTCTTGATTTCGCCCGCGATCCGCCTTCCGTACGCCAGCTCGGCTCGCACGAGGATGGGGAGGTTGGCCCGGAGCGTCGCGACGAGCTTCGCCATCTCCCCGGTGTTCGCGCTCGCCTGGATGTCGACCCTCGGGGGTGTGCACTGCGCGGTGAACTCGGCGTGGGCCTTGCAGCTCGCCTTGCACTTGACGTCCGCGCTGGGGCCCGTGACGGCGGCGTCGCAGTGGGGAGCCCTCCAGGTGCCGGTGCACTTGGCGTGGCACGTACCGCTGCACTGCCCCCTGCAGGTTCCCTGGCACTTGCCGACGCACTTCCCGGCCGCGTCCTTGGCCGAGCACGCCCCGGAGCAGGCTCCGTTGCAGGTCCCCTCGCAGCTGCCGCCGCAGGTACCTTCGCAGGTGCCGCTCAGCTTCCCCGGCTCGCAGTTCGCGACGATGCTGCCCGGATCGACGTGGCCGCTGCACTGTCCGGAGCACGCTGCCTCGGCCTGGGCGCTCACCTTGCACTCGGGGGGCGTGACGCTCGCCTTGATGCTCGCGTGGGCTCCGGCCTGGAGGATCTCGTCGATCCTCGCCGTTACCGCCGCACACTTCGCTCGCGTACCCTCTCCCATCTGCGCGCGCGTGAGGCCGAGATCTCTCCCCATGCGTTCGCATGCGCCGGTGACCTCCGCTTCGACCTGGGCGGCGAGGGCGGCGAGGTCGCCCGAGGCCTGCACGAACGCTCGCATCGTCGCGTTCGCCTTCGCGTCGGCGGCGAAGTTGCCGTGGAGCGCGCCTCCCGCGAGCTCGGGACAGGCCATGCCGCCCACGTTGCCGAATCCGACGCAAGCGGCGCCCGAGCTCGTTGCCACGATGAGCGCCGCGGCTCGTTGAATCCAGATCGACTTCTTCATGGGTGGCCTCGTTCCGATTTGCGGCGCGGTGGCGTGGGTTCGCGCGACACGACCACGATTGGTTCGATGGCGCGCGGCGGCGCGGGTTCTGTCACCGAGCGCCGCTCCGCCCGCTCCGGGCGCCTGACCCGGCGCAAGCCGTGCGCCGCGGCGAAGAGACTGCGCCGTGGGCGTCGCGGGCGTCGTGTCCTCGGCAAGGTCGTCGCCACCCTTCGCGGGAACGCCACGTGCTTGGCGCAAGCGTGGCGGCGCCTGGCGCGGCCGAGGGAGACATCCATGGCAGGCAACCGGAGAGGGCCCATTTCGATCGCCAGCTGGCAGATGCGGGCCGTCCGCGAGCCCCTCGTACTCGGCGAGTGGGCGCTGGGCGAGCCCCAGCCCGGGCAGGTGGTCATCCGCGTGGCGGGCTGTGGGGTTTGCCACACGGATCTCGGCTACCTCTACGACGGCGTTCGCACTCGCCACGCGCTGCCGCTGACGCTCGGCCACGAGATCGCCGGCGTCGTGGAAGAGGCCGGTAGCGGGGCGGACGAATGGCTGGGCCGGTCGGTGGTCGTACCGGCGGTGATGCCGTGCGGCGAGTGCGACGTCTGTCGCGCCGGGCGAGGCGCCATCTGCCGCGCTCAGATCTTCCCGGGCAACGACGTGCACGGCGGGTTCGGATCCCACGTCCTCGTTCCGGCGCGCGGCCTGTGCCCGGTGGAGGCCGGCGCCCTCGCCAAGAGCGGCGTCGAGCTCGCGGACCTCGCCGTCCTCGCCGACGCGATCACGACCCCGTACCAGGCGATCGCCCGCGCGGCGGTCGGCCCGGGGGACGTCGCCATCTTCGTCGGCGTGGGGGGCGTCGGGGGATTCGGGGTGCAGATCGCCCGCGCCCTCGGCGCACACGTGATCGCGCTCGAT
>DASTZM010000067.1:0-2318 GCA_035764305.1 Chloroflexota bacterium
GGTGCCTCACCCGTGAAGTCGGTGACGCTGCTGCAGGGAGCGTTCTCCCATTTCGCGTTCGCCGACGCGTTGCCGCACGACCGCGCGCGCGGCGGGGCGCTGAAGGGCATGGTGAGCCGGGTCGACGGGCCGATCACGATCTCGCACTCGACGTTCGACTCGGCGGTGGGCACGCTCTACCCGCTGGCGTCCATCGTCTCGCAGGACGATGCGTCGGCGGCCGACGACCTCCTGTTCCGGTGGGGGGCGATGGGGCACGACGGGGCGCAGGGGGCGGAGGCGGCGGGGCTGCCGCTGGGCCGGGTGGGACAGGCGTACCCGTTTGGGCGGGCGAAGATCGTCAACCTGGACGGCAACGCGATCATTCGCGAGGGCGGGCCGCCGGCGGGCGCGCACGGGGACATCTTCCATCCGCAGCTGGCGTGGGCGACGCTGGCGGCGGCGGGGGTCGTCTCGGCGTGACCGACACGCTCGTGGCGGCGCGGCCGGCGGGGAGCGCGACGCGGCGCGACATTCTCGGCGCGCTGGTAGGCGCCGCCTCGAGGGAGGGGCTGGACCCGGTGCTGGTCGCGGCGGTGGTAGAGCAGGAGAGCGACTTCGACCCTCTGGCGTACCGCGCGGAGCCGCAGATTGGCGACGCGAGCAGGGGGCTGATGCAGCTGCTGCTCGGCACGGCGCGGTGGATGGGCTACGACGGCGAGGCGGACGGACTGTTCGACGTCGAGACGAGCCTGCGGTACGGGTGCATCTATCTGCGCTATCTGCAGCACCGCTACGCCGGGGACGTGCGACGGGCGTTGGCGGGCTACAACGCCGGGCCGGGTAACGTCGACGCGAAGGGCTGGCGGTGCGTCGCGGCGTACGTCGACTCGGTGCTGGGGCGTATGGAGCGGCTGCGGGGGGAGATAGATGGAACCCTCGCGGCCGGCGAGGGCGGTACGGTGCAGCGGGCGCCGTATCGACGCTTCCCGCTGGAGGTGCCGTACGTCTCGCAGCTGGAGCCGGACGGGAAGGGCTACAACAACTGCGGTCCGGCCTGCGTGACCATGGCGCTGGCCTACAACGGCTTGGCGCTGGGGACGCGGGAAATGATGCACCGCGTCGCGGCGGAGATCCGCGGCGGGCGGTGGGACTCGGGGACGTACACCGACTTCGAGCAGATGAAGCGCGCGGCGGAGCGCTTCAACATCCCGTGCCGGGTGCTGACCTCGTGGGCGGAGGTGTACGGCGCGCTCGATATGGCCCAGCCCATCGTGATACTGGTCGACAACCGGCATCTCGAGCCGCGCCAGTACCCGCGAGGGCCAGCGTTCGACGCGCACCACTTCATCGTGCTGCTGGGGTACGACGCGGTGAACTTCCACGCGGCGGATCCGCTGAGCGTCTACACCCGGGCGCCGGTGGACTTCACGCGGGCGTCGGTGGAGGCGGCCGTGGCGGCGCTGGGCAGCGTGCAGGCGATCGCCGTCGACGAGCCCGGACCAGCGGCTCGGGAACAGGGGGAGGCGAGAGAAGAGGGCACGGACGAGGAGCAAGAGATGTCCATCATCCGAATCAGCGACGCGGATCTCAAGCAGTACCTGGAACAGCTGGGACACGGCGTGAACATGGAGAGCGCCATCGTGAAGCGGGCGTGCCTCGCCTACCGGCGCGGGGAGACTCGCGGCCCGGCGGTGGGGGACGAGTATCCGGCGACTGCGCCGGACGGGCGCGCGGTGATTCGCCAGAAATTCACCGCGGGAATCGCCGAATACGACCCGGCTACGGGCGACGTGGGCTGGGTTGAGCTGGTGACGCATCCGGAGGCAGTGACGCAATGAGTGCGACGGATTTGACGGCGGCGGAGCAGCGCGAGCTGGTGGAGGCGCTGGCGCGCGCCCAGGTGAGCGAGATTGCGCCGAATGAGCTGCCACTCTTCCGCACGACGAGCGCGGCGTACTTCAAGCGCCCCGGAGAGCCACAGCGGCGGCAGGTGGGGGACGGCGACATGCTGGGCTTCGGCGTGGGGGGAGCGGTGACGTTCCTGACGCCGGTGATCCTTGCGGTGACGAGCGAGGTGGTGGGTTTCCTGGCGGCCGAGCTGACGAAGCAGCTGAAGGCGCAGGGCACAGAGGCGGTCACCGCCGCGATCAAGCGGCTGTTCAAGCCGCTGCAGGGCATGGTGGGCGGCGAGGCGAAAAAGGCGACCGGAGCCGCAGCGCCCGCGGCAGCGGCTGCGACCGCCGCGCCCCCAGCCCTGAGCCAGTCGCAGTTGGCCCGGATCCGGCAGCTGGCCTTCGAGAAGGCCAAGCAGTTCAGCCTGCCGGACGACAAGGCGG
>DASTZM010000068.1:0-2164 GCA_035764305.1 Chloroflexota bacterium
GACGGTGCGTCCGGCGTCTGGCGCGCGCACGGTGAAGGCGAGCCTCCCGTCGGGCGACCACTCGGGATCGTAGGCACCGCCGGGGTGCTCGGTGAGCTGGCGCCACGGTCCGGCGGGCAGCGCGTAGGTCCAGATCTGCGAGCGGCCGGCCGGGCCGCGGCCGGGTTGGTAGGACGCGACGGCGAGCGTGCGCCCGTCGGGTGAGAGGCGGGGATGATCGATGCCGCCGAAGCGCTCGCCGTGGCTCAGGAAGCGCTGGCGACGGCGGTCGGCAAGCGTCACTTGCCAGAGCTGTGTGTCCTGTGACCCTTCTTGAGAGAGGAAGTAGAGGCGGGAATTGTCGGAGGCCCAGATGGGCTGGAGGGCGTAGTTCTGTCGCGCGTCTTCGCGGTAGGTGAAGTCGGTGAGCTCCTGTGCGTCCCGTCCATGGGGGTCGACGGCCCACAGGTCGGCGCCGCTGGTCCACAACTTGGTGAGCGCGATGCGCTGACCGTCACGCGACCACGACGGCTGGCGGCTGACACGGTCGTTGGTGACGGCGCGGAGCTGTCCGCGCTCCATGAGCCAGACGTTGGCGTCGGCGACGAAGAGCAACCTGCCGGGGAGCGTGGCAGCGGGGGCGCCGAGCGTCATGCCGATGGGGCCAGGTCGGGGGGTGGGTGTCGGCGTGGGTCCGCCGGGCGTCACGGTCCGCGCCGGAGCGCTCTGGGGCGCGCCGAACGGCACGCAGCCGGCGCCGGCCAGGGCGAGGGCACTACTAAGGAAGAGTCGACGGGACACTTGCCTCGGCGAGCCCGGCCGGATAGTAGCACCATGCCTCAGAGAGGGGCTGGGAACCGCTGCTATACTCGCAGCACGAGGCCACTAGTGGCCTCGTTGTTGCATCTAGCAAGCAAACCAGCCGCACCCACCAGGAGGGATCTGCACTGTCGTACCAGGACCGCACGCTGACGTGTTCGGATTGTGGTAAGCCGTTCGTCTTCACAGCAGGCGAGCAGGCATTCTTCGCGGAGAAGGGGTTTGAGGGAGGCCCCAAGCGCTGCCCGCAGTGCCGGGCGGCGCGGCGAGCCGAACGCGACGGCGGTGCTCCCCGTCAGCCAGGGAGCGGTCCGGGGGGCCCGGGAGGGCCCGGTGGTCCGGGCGGCGTGGGCGCATCGAGCGGCGGTGCGACGGGTACGGCAGGCGCACCGAGTGGCGCTGGTCCGCGTCCAGCGGGGCAGGGTGGCTTCACACCTCGACCGGGTGGCGGCGGCGGATTCAGTGGCCCTCGGCCGGGTGGATTCGGCGGGGCTCGGCCGGGTGGCGCCGGGGGTCCGGGCCGACCGGGAGGCTTCGCGCCGCGCCCGCCGATCCCGACGATCGGTGGGTCGGGGAGCATGGGGCTGGCGACGCCGCCCCTTATGCGCGGACGCGGTGGGCCACGCCCGATCGTGCCGGTGGAGGAGCCGTACCGGATCAACGAGCGGATCCGCGTGTCCGAGGTCCGGGTGATCGTCGAGTCGGAGGACGGCGAGGAGCAGAACCTGGGCGTGATGGCGACCGCCGACGCGATCAAGATGGCTCAAGAGAAAGAGCTGGACCTGGTCGAGGTGGCGCCGATGGCGCAGCCGCCGGTGTGCAAAATCATGGACTACGGGCGCTTCAAGTACTCGATGGAGCGCAAGCAGCGTGAGGCGCACCGTCAGGGCCGCGCGGGGCGGGCCGCGTCCGAGATGAAGGACGTGCAGCTGTCGCCGCGCATCGACGAGCACGACCGGGACTTCAAGGTGGAACGTGCTTTGCGCTTCCTCCAGGAGGGCCACCCGGTGCGCATGGTGGTCCGCTTCCTGGGGCGCGACATGCGTCACCCAGAAGTGGGGCTGGCGGCGCTGAACTCGGCGCTGGAGGAGCTGGGAAAGAAGATCCCGATCCAAGTGGACAGCGCGCCGCGGATGGAAGGGCGCCAGATGGTGGCGCTGGTGAAGCTGGCTAAGGGCGCCAAGGCGGCGCTCAAGCCGGCGCCCGCGACTGCCGCCGCGGCACCGGCGGCCGAGACCGCTGCGCCGGCACCCGCGGAGGCGGTGGCTCCCGCGGGAGCGCCGCCGGCCGAGGCCGGCGCGGAGGCGCCGGTCGAGCCCGCGGTGCCGGCGGTACCCGCCGCGAGCTGACGCCGTGCGCTCGCGCG
>DASTZM010000069.1:0-7983 GCA_035764305.1 Chloroflexota bacterium
CAGCGCCGCGATGCCCAACCGCACGAGCAGCTCGGCCTGCGCCACGGGGTGCAGCTGAAGCATCGGGACGATGCTACAGTCGCCAGGGGTCCGGAGTCGGTGCTTGGCCGGAACATTCACGGCCGACTCGCGGTATCTCCGCGCTGCGCTGGTCGCTCTCCGCCGTGAGTTACGCAGTCATGCTCGAGGATGTTCCAGGCTAATCCGCTCCAAACGGCGCTGCTCGTCGTCGTCTGCGCGGGGATCCTCCTGGTCCTGCTCGGCGTCCTGATCCACGTCTCCGAGCGCCGATCCGCCCCGGCGCTGGACTCTGCGACGAGCGCACCCGAGCGCCGCGCGCGCCACGCCCACCTCAGCTACGCCGAGCTGGCGCGCCTCTCCGCCTACCGCTCGCGGGCTCGCATGATGGCGGGAGAGCCACTCATCGCCCCCGGTCTGCGCGCCCAGCTCCGCCACGCGTGGCGAGAGGGCTACGCCGGCTGGATCCTGGCGTGCCTCGCCGGGTCATTCAGCATGGCGACCCACTTCGGTGCGTGGTGGCTGATCTCCGGGGGCGGCTGGCTCGGCGCGTCCGTGGTGACGCTCGGCTCCACCGCCATCATGCTCTGCGCCTGCGCCTGGATCGGCCTGGGACTGCTCAACGGTCGATAGCGTCTGGGCCGGCTCCGGCGGCGTCTCCAGGCTCGCGTACTCGTTCTCGCGCCACTCGCGCCGCACCTCGTTGACCACCACCGAGATCGCCGCCGCGACCGGCACCGACAGAATCGCACCGGTGACGCCATACAGCTCGCCTCCGATCAGTAGCGCCATCATCACCGCCAGTGGGTGCAGCGACACGGCTCGCTCCATGACCTTGGGGACGACGAAGACGTTCTCCACCTGCTGCACGATGATGTACAGCCCGATCGTGAGCAGTCCCTTGAGCGGTGAATCGAAAAACGCCACGATCACCGCCGGCACCGCGCTGATGATCGGCCCGATCATCGGCACCGCCTCGCCAATCGCCGCGACGAGCGCGAGCAGGACGGCGTAGGGCACGCCGATCACCAGCAGCCCCACCAGCGTGATCCCCCCGATGATCGCGCTGAGCGCGATCTGCCCGCGGACCCACCCGCCCAGCCGCTCCCCGATGTGCTCGGTCACCGTCTCCGCCTGACGCCGCCGATCGGCCGAAATGAACGAGATGAAGTAGCGCCGGATCCGCTCCGAGTCCGTCGTGAGATACAGCGCCAGGAACAAGATGAAGACGAAGTTCAGAACCCCCTGCAGCGCCTCCAGGACCAGCCCCAGCGCGACGAGCGCCTGGTCGAGCACACCGCGTAGCTGCCCCGCGCTGGCCTGCAGTTGCGCCGGCAGTGCCTCCCCCAGCCCGGGCGGCAGGAACGGGTAGCGATCCGAAAGCCCATTGGCCCAGCGCTGGATCTCCTCCAGGTAGTGCGGCGCGTCGCGGCCCAGCTGGCGTACCTGCGCCGCCGCGGGCGGGATCACCGCCGCCCCCAGCGCGACGATCGCCCCCAGCAGCGCCAGGTACACGACGAGCACCGCCAGCGGACGCGGTAGCCCCCGCGTCCACCACCGCGCGCGGGGGTCCGCTCCCGGGGGTGCCAGCTGCTCCACCAGCGGCGTCATGCCCGCCGAGATGATCACCGCGAGCAACAGCTGCACCATCACCGCGCGCAGCAGGTACAGCAGGTACAGCGTGAGCAGCAGTCCCACCACGAACAGGGCGGTGCGCGTCGCGACGCGCCACAGTGCAGACTCGCTCATCTCGTCTCTGCCAGTGGTGCGCACGTGTTGCGCGGGACTCTGGCACACGCGGTGCCTGTTACGCTTTGGGACACGCCGTAGGCGACCGGAACTAGAGCGTATGAGTGGAATGAACGGGCCGCTTCCCAAGCTTCCCCCACGGGGCAAAGGGCGCGGCTCCCCAACCGGGCGGCGCCGCCTGGCGTTGATTGGCGTCGCTGGGGAGAGTGTGGGCGTCATCGCCGGCGCGGCCTTCTGGCGCATCTCGGGTGAGCCCGCCTGGATCGTCATGGCGGTCGTCTCACTCGCGCTCGCGCTGATCATGTTGCGCCACGTCTAGCCAGGACTCCGCGGCACCCCTCGCGCACCCGGCGCCGGCGTCAGACCCCGGGCCGCCCGGCGTCACGCGCGAGTTCACCGTCGCCGTCTTCGTCGTGCACGACGGCCGCGTGCTGCTCCATCGCCATCGCAAGCTCGGCCTCTGGCTGCCACCCGGCGGTCACATCGACGAAGGCGAGCTCCCCGACGACGCCGCGCGCAGAGAGACCTTCGAGGAGAGTGGCGTTCGCGTCACGCTGGTCGACGGGCCGCTCCGTCTTCCTCTGGATCACACCGTCGGACCGAACGAGCCCGCGCGCCTCGTGCAGCCGATTGGGATCCAGCTCGAGGACATTGCGCCCGGACATCAGCACATCGACCTCATCTACGCGGCGCGCCCCGCATCCGGCGTGCCCGAGGCGCTGCTGGCAGAGGAAGGCGTCGGCGGCCTGGCGTGGTACGGTCCGGACGACTGGGGGCAGATGGGCGTGACGGCGGAGGTGCGGGGCTGGGCCCGGGCCGCCCTTGACGTAGTTGCCTCACAGTCCAGAGAGGCGTACCTGCTATAAGATGGGGCAGGCGGCCGCCTTCTCTGGCGGCCAGGGCCGGCCCCTGGGGTTCCCAGGGGCTCCCCGGGGGACGGCCCCCTCACACCAGAACAGGCAACACAGGAGCGTTTGGATGCCGTATAGCTACAAGAACAGCAAGGGACAGACCTACTACCTGCACGGGAAGGAAGTGACCCTCCAGGGCGGGCGCAAGCAGCAGATCTTCTACTTCGCCAAGGAGCCCAAGCCGGGCGAGTCGCTCGACGCCGTCCCCGCCGGCCGCACAGTCGTCGAAAACCCCAAGACCGGACTCCCCTTCCTCCGCAGCGCCGCCAAGTAACGCCGCCGCGCTTCAGGGTCCGCCCCCTCTTCGGTCCCCTCCACGGGATCGGAGAGGGGGTATCTTTTTGCCGTGACGTCGCGCCTCGTCTATTCCACCGACGCTGGACGCGTCGCCGGGGAACCGGAGAAGGCGCCCAAGCGGCGCAAGGCAGACTCGCAGGGTCCCTCGCTTCCTCAGGCGCCCGACGACGGCTGGCTCCGCGTCTGGCGGCTGAAGGGCGGCCGCGGCGGCAAGGTGGTCACCGTCGTGACCGGCGTCCCCGCCGGTGATGTCGAGCGCCTTGCCGTCGAGATGCGACGCTTGGTCGGTGCGGGAGGCGGCGTCAGAGAGGGCGCACTTGAGGTCCAGGGCGACCACCGTGAGCGCGTACAGAAGAAGTTGGCCGACCTCGGCTACCGCGTCAAGCTCGCCGGCGGCTGAAGCGTCTCCAGCCCCCTGTGGCCGCCCCGCGCCGCCCCGACCTGGATGCCGTCGCCTGGCGCGTCCTGACCGACCTGGTGACTCCCGACGGCGCCTTCGCCACGCTGCCCCCGGACGGGCTGCGCACGCTGATCGAGCAGCGGCTCGAGCGCGAGGCCACCCGGCTGGGCGTCCCGCTCGCTGACCTGGCCATCGCCTTCGAGAACGCCATGGTCGACCTGACCGGCGCGCGGCGCCCCGCCGAACCCGGCGAGTCCGTCTAGACCTTCGGAGGCTCACAGGGAGAGCGGTACCATCCCGGGCCGTTCATGGCCGGGTACCACGTCGTTCAACCGGAAGCGCTCGAGCGCTTCGCCGCCGAGATCTTCACCAGGCTCGGCGCACCCGACGACGCGGCGCGCGAAGTCGCGGCGCACCTGGTGCGCGCCAACCTGGCCGGACACGACAGCCACGGCGCTATCCGCATCCCACAGTACGCGCTGCAGATTTCCCAGGGCGCCATCCAGCCCGCCGCGCGACCCGAGGTCATCAGCCGCAAGGGAGCCGCGCTTCTGATCGACGGTGGGGGCGGGTTTGGCCATTTCGCCACCGCCTTCGCGCTGCACCAGGCCATCGATGTCGCGCGTGAGCTGGGGACCGCCGTCGCGGCGATTCGACGCGCGAATCACATCGGGCGCGTCGGCGACTACGCAGAGACCGCCGCCCGCCAGGGGTTCATCGCCCTGCTCACCGTCGGCGCCGCCGGCCCGGGCGTGGGCGGCGCCACCCCGTTTGGCGGCGCCCAGCGCTTCCTCGGCACCAACCCGTGGTCGATCGGCATCCCCACCACCGATCCGCAGCCGTTCCTGGTCGACTTCGCCACCACCGTCGTCGCCGAAGGCAAGGTCCGTGTCGCGCGCGACAAGCACGAGACGCTGCCGCCCGGGTGCATCGTCGACAAGGACGGCAACCCATCCACCAATCCACCTGACTTCTACGCCGGCGGCATGCTTCTGCCGTTTGGCGCACACAAGGGCTACGGGCTGGCTATGGCCTCCGCGCTGCTCGGCGGTCTTGCCGCCATCGGCGACCCAACGCCAAACCTCGCCGGCTCGCCGCTCGCGCCGGGCTCGAGCCAGGACGGCGAGCGCACCGGCGGCGCGCTGCTGGTCGTGATCGACCCGGGCGCGTTCGGCGATCGAGACGCATACGCCGCTGGCGTCGGTCGAGTCTCTAGCGCGGCGCGGCGCGTTCCCGCCGCGCCGCGCAGCCGTGGCGTCATGGTTCCCGGCGAGCCCGAAGCGCGCACCACAGCCGAGCGCCGGCAATCCGGGGTCTCACTCCCCGACGACACGTGGGACGCCATCGCCAAGCTGGCCGGCGAGCACGGCGTGACGCTCCCCGACCACCGCACTGCCTGATGGCGGACGACCGGCGCTTCCTCAGCGCGGCGCTCGAAGAGGCGCGCCGGGGCCTCGCCGAGGGCGGCATCCCTATCGGCTCTGTTCTCGTACGTGACGGCGAGATCATCGGCCGCGGGCATAATCGGCGCGTCCAGCTTGGCGACCCCATGGCGCACGCCGAGATCGACTGCCTGCGCCGCGCCGGCCGCCAGCGAACCTACCGTGACACCGTGCTGTACTCGACTCTCTCGCCGTGCTTTCTGTGTTCAGGCGCCGTCGTCCAGTTCGGCCTGCCGCGCGTCGTCGTGGGGGAGGCCCGCACGTTCCCCGGTGCCCCAGACTTCCTGCGCCAGCATGGTGTCCAGGTGATTGATCTGGACGATGCGGAGTGCGTCTCGCTCATGACGCACTTCATCAGTCAGAATCCGGACCTCTGGAACGAAGACATCGGAGTATGATCGGCAGATGGACGACGACGCAGAGCGCGGTCTGATCTTCGTGTTGGGCGTGGCCTTCGGCCTCCTCGTCATGTGGCTCGTCTTCACGTCACGGGGACGCAAGACCGCGCACGAGGTCTTCGAGGCCGCCGGTGACCTGGCCGACAACTTCGGCGATACCGCCGGCGACGTGCTCCTGAAGGTCCGGCGCTAGCCCATGCCAGAGAGTCAAACAGCCGGCAAGCGCCTTGCCGGGAAGGTCGCCATCGTCACCGGCTCCGCCGCCGGCATCGGCAGCGCCACCGCCATCGAGCTCGCGCGCGAAGGTGCCGACGTCGTGGTCAACTATTCGCGCTCCGAGGAAGAGGCGAAGCAGACGCTCGCCCAGGTCCAGAAGCACGGCGCGCGGTCGCTGCTCGTCAGGGCCGATTGTTCGCGCGAGAGCGAGATCAAGGAGATGGTCGACCGCACCGTCAAGGAGCTGGGCGGCGTCGACATCCTGGTCAACAACGCCGGCCGCACGCGCTTCATCCCCCTGTCCGACATCGACGAGGTCACCGACGCGGACTGGGACGCCATCCTCGGCCTGAACGTCAAAGGCGCCTTCTACGCGACGCGCGCCTGCGTCCCCTCCATGCGCCAGCGCGGCGAGGGGCTTGTCGTCAACGTCTCCTCGATCGCGGGTCACACCGGCGCGGGCTCGTCCATCCCCTACGCCGTCTCGAAGGGAGCCATGACCACGCTCACCAAGTCGCTCGCCAAGGCGCTCGCGCCGACCATTCGCGTCAACGCCGTCGCGCCGGGGATCGTCACCACCCGCTGGGTCGCGGGTCGGGAGGAGCACGTCGAGCGCTACGCCAAGGACACGCCCATGTTGCGCGCCGCCAGCGCCGAAGACGTCGCGCGCGTCATCGTCTCGTTTGCGACGCACGGCACGTTCCTCACCGGCGAAGTCACCGTCGTGGATGGCGGGAGGGAGATGCGATGACCATCGAGCAGGCCTTCAATGCGGGGCGCGGTCCCGCCGCCGCACCGGCCGCGCGCGCCAACGGCAAGGGGAGCGGCGACCTCGAGTTCGGCACGATCGGCAATTACGTCGGCGGCGAGTGGAGCGTCCCCAAGGGCGCACAGCTGATGGACGTCTTCAACCCCGCCACCGCGCAGCGCCACGCCCTGGTCGCACTGTCGGGCAGTGCCGAAGTCGACCGCGCCGTGCAGGCGGCGCAGCAGGCCTTCCCCACCTGGCGGCGCACCCCGCCCGTCGAGCGCACGCGCTACTTCTTCAAGCTGCGCGAGCTGATGGAGCTCCACTTCGACGAGGTCGCGCGCCTCATCACACTGGACCACGGCAAGACCCTCGAGGACGCCCGCGGCGAGATGCGCCGCGCCGTCGAGAACGTCGAGGTCGCCTGCGGCATCACGTCGCTCATGATGGGGTATGGCCTCGAGGACGGCGCGGCCCGCGCCATCGACGAGTGGGCCATCCGCACACCGCTCGGCGTCTTCGCCGCCATCTGCCCCTTCAACTTCCCGGCGATGGTCCCCTTCTGGTTCCTGCCCTACGCCGTCGCCACGGGGAACACCTTCATCGTCAAGCCGTCGGAACAGGTCCCCGTCTCGATGGCCCGGATCTTCGAGCTGATCCACGAGGCAGGCTTCCCACCGGGTGTGATCAACCTGGTCAACGGCTCGCGCGAGGCGGTAGACGCGCTGCTTGACCACCCCCTGGTCCAGGGGATCTCCTTCGTCGGCTCGTCGCCTGTCGCCAAGTACATCTACGAGCGCGCGGCCGCCAACGGCAAGCGCGTCCAGGCGCAGGGTGGCGCCAAGAACTGCCTCGTCGTCATGCCCGACGCCGTCCCGCTCCTCGACAAAGCCGTGCCCAACATCCTGGGCGCCAGCTTCGGCGCCGCCGGTCAGCGCTGCCTCGCCGGCTCCATGCTCGTCACCGTCGAAGGCGCCCATCGCCCGGCCCTCGAAGCCGTCGTCGAGGCGTCACGCAAGATCAAGATCGGCTACGGACTCGAGCCCGGGGTCGACCTGGGTCCGGTCATTTCGTCCGCCGCCAAGGAGCGCATCACCAGGGCCATCGCCCAGGGCGAGCAGGGCGGCGCGAAGCCCGCCCTCGATGGGCGGTCCGTGCGCGTCGAAGGCTTCGAGGAGGGCTACTTCGTCGGACCCACCGTGCTCGACGGCGTCGAGCCGCAGATGCCCATCGCCCAGACCGAGGTCTTTGGTCCCGTGCTCGGCGTCACCAACGTCGCCACGCTCGACGAGGCGATCGAGCGAATCAACGCCAGCACCTACGGCAACGCCGCCAGCATCTACACGCGCGATGGCGCCGCGGCGCGCAAGTTCCGCTACGAGGTCGTCGCCGGCAACATCGGCATCAACGTCGGCGTCGCCGCCCCCATGGCCTATTTCCCCTTCGCCGGCATGAAGGGCTCCTTCTTCGGCACCCTCCACGGCCAAGGCAAGGACGCCGTCACCTTCTTCACCGACACCAAAGTAGTAGTAGAACGCTGGCTGTAAGGGAGGTCCGGAGGCCGAGCGCGCGAGGCCAACACGGGGGTTCGGGGGCGCAGCCCCCGCTGGGCCGGCCGAAGGCCGGCAAGAATTAGCTAGCGGGTCTGGGGGAGCGCAGCGTCCCCCGGAGACACACCCGAGTCGCCCGCCGGCTCAAACCTCAAAGTCCCCAAAATATCCTGATACGCCCTACACACCCCATCCTCCAGCGCCTCCCTCACATCCACCCCCACCGTAAAGTCCACCAACCGCGGATTCCTCGG
>DASTZM010000070.1:0-5345 GCA_035764305.1 Chloroflexota bacterium
TCCTTGAGCTCGGTCTCGGTGGCGGCGCCGACCTTGATGACCGCCACCCCACCCGAGAGCTTGGCCAGGCGCTCCTGGAGCTTCTCGCGGTCGTAGTCCGAGGTCGTGTCCTCGATCTGCGCCTTGATCTGCTTCATGCGGGCCTGGATCTCGTCGTTGGAGCCCTTGCCCTCGATGATCGTCGTATTGTCCTTGTCGGACACGATGCGGCGGGCCTGCCCGAGGTCACGCACCGTGATGCTGTCGAGCTTGCGGCCGAGCTCGTCGGAGATGACGGTGCCGCCGGTGAGGATGGCGATGTCCTTGAGCATCTCCTTGCGGCGGTCGCCGTAGCCCGGTGCCTTGACCGCCAGCACGTTGAGGATGCCGCGGAGCTTGTTGACCACCAGGGTGGCCAGCGCCTCACCCTCGACGTCCTCGGCGATGATGACGACGTTCTTGCGCCCCTGCTGCATGAGGTTCTCGAGCAGCGGGACGATGTCGGCGATCGCCGAGAGCTTCTTCTCGGTGATGAGGATGAACGGGTCGTCCAGCTCAGCCTTCATCTGGTCGGGGTTGGACACGAAGTAGGGGGAGATGTAGCCCCGGTCGAACTGCATGCCCTCGACGAAGTCGGTCTCGAACTGAAGGCCCTTAGACTCCTCGACGGTGATGACGCCGTCCTTGCCGACCTTGTCCATCACGTCGGCGATGAGGGTGCCGATCTCCTTGTCCGCCGCTGAAATGGTGGCGACGTTGGCGATCTCCTCACGCCCCTGGACCGGGACGGCGAGCTCCTTGATGGCGGCGACGACGGCCTGCGAGCCCTTCTCGAGCCCACGCTTGATGATCATCGCGTTGGCGCCCGCCGCGAGGTTCTTGAAGCCCTCGTTGACGATCGCCTGCGCCAGCACGGTGGCGGTGGTGGTGCCGTCGCCGGCGACGTCGTTGGTCTTGGAGGCGGCCTCCTTGAGGAGCTGCGCCCCCATGTTCTCGAACGGGTCGGGGAGCTCAATCTCCTTCGCCACCGTCACGCCGTCGTGCGAGACGGTCGGCGCGCCGTACTTCTTGTCCAACGCCACGTTCCGGCCCTTGGGGCCCAGTGTGGTCTTGACCGCCTCCGCCAGGATATCTACCCCGGCCTTGAGACGGCGCCGTGCTTCGACGTCAAACGCCAGCTGCTTCGGCACTATGTACCTCCCTTTGTTTCCTGTGGATGTGCTGCGTGTCGCGCCTCTGGCAACCCGGATTGCTGCCAACGCCCCGGATTAGCAATCGAGAGTCGCGAGTGCTAACGGGGATTATAGAGTCGCCGTTAGCACTCTGCAAGTAGGACTGCTAAGTACGTACGACGAGGGCGAGAGAGGAGGGGCTCCCGCCCGTCTGGAGTGTCTCCCGGATCGTGTGCTTCTCCAGGTCGATCACGCTGACACTTCCGGAACCGGAATTTGCGACGTAGAGCCCGTCCGCCGCGAGGACCGCGGCCTGCGGCGTCCGCCCGACGGGGATCAGATCGGTCACTTGCGCGCCCGCCATGTCGATCACCTGGACCGACCCCAGCACCTGATTCACGACGTAAATGCGCTTCCCGTCGGGGTGCGCGAGCACCGCGGTCGCGCCCGAGCCGACATCCACGGTCCGCGCCTGATCGCCGGTCCGCGCGTCAAGCTCAACCAGGCGTTCGCCGCCCAGGAAGACAACGTACAAACGAGACCCGTCGGGGGAGAGCGCCATATCAGTCGGGAACTGCGACACTCGCGCGACACGCTCGACGCGCCCGGTACCCGGATCGATGAACGAGATCGCGCTGCCGCCGCGGTGACGCGCGTACAGCAGTGACCCATCCGGCTGGAACCGCAACCCGGCAGTCATCTGCCCCAGCGTGAGGCGCCGCACCACGTCGAAGCTGCCCGCGTCGACTTCCAGGAGAAAGCCTGAGTCGGTCGACTCGGGGTTGTAGGTGGCGACCCACAGCCGCCCGTCGCGCGGGTTCACCGCCAGCGCGCTGATAGCGCCGGCGTTTAGCGGCACCTGCTTTTCGACCGTCAGCTCACCGCCGTTGAGGACCCACAGCTCGGTGCCTCCGGCCCAGGACGCGTAGACCTTCGACGCGTCGCGCGACGGCGCCTGAACCGTCTGGCGCCCCTGCCCGAGTGGCTCGCTGTGCTTGAGCAGCAGGCTGGCCGTCGGATCGATCAGCGTGACGCGGGGGGATGTGCCGTGCCCGACGAACAGCCGCGAAACGACCGCGGCGGATTTCGTCTGCGTTGGGACTTCCAGGCGCACCTGCAGGCTCTGCGTCGGCGGCCGTGGCGGCGTGCCCGACGTCGGAGTTGGGGGCGGCCGATCGACCTCGAACGGCCCCAATCGGCCGGGACCAAACCCCTCGCGGCGCGCGGTAGCGATGTAACCCGGCCCCGCCGGGACGGTGAGGATGGCGTCCCCTGCCACGTTTGTCTCGGCCGAGCCCTGGACCGCATTAAAGCGGTCGCGCAGCTCCACCAGCGCGAGCGCGACGGGCACGCCCGACGGGTCGAGCACCTGCACGCGGACGCGTCCGCGCAGCGGCTGCGGCGTGGGGGTCGGGGTGGCCGGCGGCCCAATCACCGGCGCCCCGGCGACGCCGGGCAGCACAGCTTCGCCTGTCGCAGCGGAGCGGACGACGAGCTTGGCGCCGACGGCGACGAGGCCGATCAGCAGCAGCCCGGCGACGATCCAGAGTACGCGCACGGCGTCAGCGCGGCCGACCACCCTGGATGGGGTGAAGTCGGATGGCGGGCAGGGGGATGCGCGGCACGCGCGCACCCGCGAGGCGCCGGCCGGCGGCGCCTCGCAGGTCCGTGACGTCGTACAGGGACGGCTTCAGGCGCCGGACCGCGACGTCGGCAATGAACAGCACCACGGCCGCCATGACGAGGTACTGCCAGACGTCTTGCGGGTGTAGCTTGCGGATCGTGTCGCGCCGCCACGCGTCTTGTGGCTGGCGGACGAGCGGCCCACCCGTCTCGGCGGCGAGGCGCTCCATCAGCACGCGGTTAGGGTCGCTCTGGCGGAACTCCGCGAGCTGCGGCAGGGCGTAGCCGGCCACCTGACGCGCGACCTCTTCACCCTGCTCGTTGCGCTGCAGAACCGAGAAGAAGTAGACACCGGGCGTCGCCGCCGGGAAGCGGCCTTCGTAGCGCCCGGGGGCGGTCTGAGGCAGCGAGATCTTGCGTGACGTTCCGTCCGGGAACGCCACGTCGGCGCTGGTCAGCAGGTGGTTGCGGAACTCGCCCGTCGGCTCAGCGGACTCGACCCGCACCAGGGCTGTCTGGTCCGCGCCGCGCACCTGTACGGAAAGGCCCGGCTGCACCGGCGCGGGCATCGTCCACCGCACCGCCTGCTGCCACAAGCGCTGAAACTGGTCGCTGGCAGCCCAGTCCTTCGCCCACGCGTCTTCAGCGTCGGCCGTCCAGACCAGCGCTCGCCCCAGGCCGAACTGCCACTGCGCCAGGATCGCCTCCTCCTGATCGCTCGTGAGGATCGTCTCGGCCGACGTCTTCGGCGAAACGCGTACGTACCCATGCAGGTCCGGAAACTCGGCCGGCACCATTCCGCGCACGGCCGGCGCGGGATTGACGAGTCGGGGCTTGAAGTCGCGCTCCTGCTTGAAGCTTCGTCCGGCGAGGCGCGCCTCCTGCGTCATGATGCGCGGCACGTCGCGGGCGTTGGTGGTGACGTAATAACGGCCCTGTCCGAGCCGCGCGATGGTCTGCAGTGTGGTGGCAGCGCTGCCCGTCGAGCCGATCCCTAACGTCGAGACCGTGATCCCCGTGCGGCGCATCGCGTTGACCAGGGTCGGAAACGGCGCAGGTGAGCCCTGCTCGCCATCGGTGAGGACGATCACGTGTTTCACCCGGGCCTGCACCTGTTGCAAGCCGCGGTACGCCAGCTCCATCGCGCGATAGATGTCGGTTCCGCCGTCGGGCTGAATCGTCGCGATGCGGTCGGCGACGCTGCGCGTGTCGGTCGCGCCGCGGATCAACTTCATTTCGGAGATCCATCGAGCGTCGTAGTCGAAGGCGATGATGCCGACCTGGTCGCCTTCCTGAACGGTCTCGACCGCCTGGATCGCGCCCTCCTTGGCCAGGTCCATACGGGAAGAGCGCCGGTCGCCCGTGTCGGTCGCGGACATGCTGCCGGAGCGGTCGATGACCAAAACGAGCGCGAGCGACGCCGACTGTTCTTTGTCCGGCGGCTGCACCGTGACGGGCAGGGCCTCCTCGAGCGGCGTGTCGGCGTACTCGCCCAACCCGAACGTGCTCTCGCCGCCAATCACGACGAGCCCCCTACCATAGTTCGCCACCAGGTCGCGCAGCGCCTGCTGCTTCGCGCGGCCGAGGTCGTTGGCGTGCACGTTGTTGAGCACCACCGACTCGTACTGCGCCAGACGCTCGGGGCGGTCGCTGAGCGCCAGCGGATGGACCGTGTCGACGACGATCTTGCTCGCGGCCAGCGCAGCGCGCAACGTCGGCGCGGGGGAGCCCTCGACGATCAGGACGCGTGGTTTCTCACCGACGATCGTGTACGCGAAGCTGGTGTTGTTCTCTAGCAGGCTGTCGTTGGCCGCCGTCAGCTCGGCGCGGAAGCCCCATGCCGCGGGCTGGAGGTCTGTGACGAACACCACCTTCTCGACAGTGCCCTTCTCGAGGGAGACAGGCTCGTCATGGATCGTGTAGGTGGTGCCCTCGACGCCCTCCGCAGAGAGACGCAAGCGCGCGGTCTGCTGTGTCGGCGAGTAGAGGCTCACGCGAATCTCGACCGGCTCACCCTCGCGCACCGCGGGCGGGACAGTGAAGGACGTGATTGCAGCGTCCTGCAGGCGCGCCGGGAGCGCCAGTACGGCTACCTCGACGTCGCGCAACTGCGGGCGAAGCAGGTCGCGCTGCGCATCGCCCGCCGTCTCGTTTCCGTCTGACAGCAGCACGACGCGGCGCATGGGGCCGGCGTCGGGACTCGGCAGCAGATCGGCGGCGAGCTGAAGCGCTTCGCCGAGGTTTGTCCCGCGGCCCGGCGGCGGCTCGCTCCACACCTGGTGGTCGCGCGCGCGCCCTAGGGGCAGCTCGACGCGCGCATGCTCGCCAAACGAGACGATCGCGGCCAGGTCGTCGGGTCCGCGCCGCTGGAGCGCCTGGCGGACGAAGGTCTTGGACGCCTCCTGGATGTCGGCGGGCACGCTGGCCGACATGTCGACCACGAAGACAGTGGCGATGCTCTTGGGCCGTGCCGGCAGGCGCAGCCCGGCCAGCGCGAGGATCAGCGAGAGCGCGACGGCGCAGCGCAGCCACAGCGCCAACGGCCAGGGGCCGCGCGGTGAGCGCCTGCGC
>DASTZM010000071.1:0-7976 GCA_035764305.1 Chloroflexota bacterium
GAGCTTCACGAAGCTGCTCTCAGAGAAGATCGACCTGATCTGTGGGTCACACGGCGATCCGTTTACGGTGGATCCGAACGGTGCGCTGGCGCGGCTGCTGGAGGTGGAGTGGGAGCCGATGTTCAAGGAGCGCGTGCACCCCGTCGTTCGGTAGGCGCTGGCGCTACTTGAATTCCACCCGGACGGTCATGCCCCAGCGGAGGTCGGGGTGGGGGTTTTGTAGGGCGATGGTGGCGGTGTAGTAGACGTCGCTCGAGTTGCCGGTCGCGGGCTGGGGCTGGCGGCCGACGCGCAGGACGCGGCCGGGCATGGTGGCGCGGCCGAGCGGCGCCACGACGACGCTGACCTCCTGCCCTTCCTTGACGCGGGCGACGGCGCCTTCGTCGAGGTCGCGCGTCTCGATCTGCAGCCTGGACAGGTCGGCCACGGTGACGGCAATGGCGGTGGCGGAGGCGAGCTCGCCCTCGCGGATGGCGACGTTGGTGACGGTGCCGGCGAGGGGGCTCTTGAGTGTGGCGCGGTCGAGGGCGGCGCGGGCTTGCTCGACGGCGGTCTCGGCGCGGCGGGTGCGGGCGGAGGCGACCTGGAGGGCGGCGTCGGTGGCGCCGCGGCGGGTCTGGGCGTCGGTGGACTGGGCGGCGGCGAGCGCGCTGCGCGCCTGCTCCTGCTCGGCGCGGGTGGCGCCGGCGAAGAGCTGGTCGCGCTTGGCTTCGGCGGAGCGGAGGTCGCGCGCGGCGGCGTCGACGGCCGCGGCGGCGGCCTTCTTCTCTTCCTGGGTGGGGCCGGTGAGGACCTGCTCGAGCCTGGCCCGAGCAGCGGTGACGCCGGCCTGCGCGGCGAGGGTCGCGCCGCGCGCGGTGACGAGATCGGCCTCGGTCCCGCCGCGCTCGACCTGGGCGAGGCGCGCCTGCGCGCTCTCGAGCGCGGCGGCGGCGCCGGTCACGGCGGCCTCGGCCTTGGCCAGCTCCTGCGCCGTGGGGGGACGCGTCACGCGGTCGTAGGCCGCCTGGGCGCTGGCCACCGCCTGCTGCGCCAGGCGCAGGTCCCACTCGGTGGGGCCGCTGTTCCGGACCTTCTCGTAGGTGTTCTGCGCCTGCTGGACGGCGAGCTCGGCCGCCTTGACGGCGGCGTCGGCCGCCTGGCGGGAGATGGCCTTGCCGGTCCCCACCAGGTTGGAGTCGGAGGCGTCGGCGCGCGTCTTGTCGAGCGTGGCCTGGGCCTGCTGCACCGCGAGCTGGGCGTTGGCGACGTCCTGCGGCGTGGCGCGGGGCGCGTCGACGATCTGAGCCAGCTTCGTCTTCGCCTGGTCGAGGGCGGCCTGGGCGGCGGCGACGTCGGCGGTGGTGGGGCCGGCGAGGAGCTGGTCCTGGCTCGCGCGCGCGCCGGCCAGGTCGGCCTGCGCTTGGGTGACGCCGGCGCGTGCCTGGGCGATCTCTTCGGGGGTCCCGCCGCGCTCGAGCTGGGCGAGCTTCGCGGCGGCGGCCTCGGCGTCGCGGATCGCCTTCTCGAGGGCGGACTGGGCGGCTTCGACGTCGGCGGCCTTGGGCTGGGAGGCGAGCTGCTCCTGCTTGGCGAGCGCGTCCTGGACGCGCGCGGCGGCCTGCTCGACGCCGGCCTCGGCGGCGCGGCGCTCGGCGTCGCGCGGGCCGGCCATGACTTCGTCCAGCTTGGTGCGGGCGGCGGTGACGCCGGCGCCGCCGGCGGTGAGCTGCTCGGGCAGCGCCCCCTCGCGCGCCTGGGCTTCCTGGGCGCGGGCGAGGGCGAGCTCGTCGAGCGCAGCCTGGAGTGCCAGCTCGAGCTCGGCCGTGTCGAGCTGGGCGAGGACGTCGCCGGCCTTGACGGACTGGCCGGCCTCGACGGGGACGCTGCGCACGCGCCCCGCGGTCTGGAAGGAGAGTTTTGAGAAGGACAGCGGCTGCACGGTGCCCTCCACCGAGACGGGCTTGGGGGCAGGGGGAGAGACGGGCTGCTGGGCGGTGGTGGGGACGGGTGTGGGAGTGGCCCACGGCATGGCGCAGGCGGCCACGACGGCGCCGGCGGCGAAGGCGGAGACCGTTCCGAACAAGACACGCTTCATGGTTGGGACCTCTTACTCGTATGCCAGGACTTCGCGCACCGTGAGCCGCGAGGCACGGTACGCGGGGAGGTAGGTGGCGATCGCGGCGAGGATGAGCACGACGGCGAGCCAGAGGGCGGCGCCGTTGGGGGAGAACGTGTAGGTCAGCGGGTGGCGCATGAAGGCGTTCCCCACGATGTCCGAGAGCGCGCGACTGACGGGCAGCGAGATGACGGCGCCCAGCGCCCACGACAGGACGCCGATGACGAGTCCCTCGAACAGGAACACGCGCAGCACGGCGCCGTTGGATGCGCCGATGGCGCGCATGACGCCGATCTCGCGCGAGCGCTCGAGCACGTTGATGCTCATGGTGCCCATCAGCCCCAGCCCGCCCACGACGGCGAGCAGGACGGCCATGATGGCGAGAAAGACGACCAGGATGCCGAACTGGCTCTCGATGTTCTGGCGGGTGGAGGCGATGGTGCTGGTGCCGCTGACTTTGAGGCCGGCACCATCGAGGTGCTGCTTGAGCGCGTTGACGGTCTGGTTTTGGAAGGCGGCGTCGTGCTGCGTCGTGACGACCTGCACGCCGTTGGCGCGTCCGACGTTGTGGGTGAGGCCGGCGAAGTAGGTGTAGTTGGCGTAGACGGTGGGGCCGATCATCACCGCCTTGACGATCCCCACGATGCGCCAGGCGTACTCCTTGCCGTCGAGCTTGAGCGTCAGCTCGGAGCCGACCGTCAGATCGGGCTCTTCTTTGGTGACCTCGGAGTTGATCACGAGCGCGTTGTCGTCGTCGGGGCGCAGCCAGCGGCCGGCGAGCAGGATGGGGTTGACGATCTTCGTCTCGGCGGGCGTCGCGTAGAGCTGGAGGTCGATCCCCTCGCGCCCGTCGGGGCGCAGGCGGCGCACGCCGGCGGAGCGCCAGGACTCGGCGTCGACGACGCCGGGCACGCGCTTGACCTCGTCGACGATCTGCTCGATGCGGCGCGGCTGGGTGAAATTGACCGAGACGTCGTAGCGGAAGTAGCCGAGGAACTCGTCGAGCGTGGCGGCGAGCGAGGCCTGCACGGTGAGGACGGCGATGAAGATGGCGCCGCCGAGCGTGAGCGTGGAGAGGGTGAGGGCGAGGCGGGCCTTGCGCCGGAAGGTGGAGCGCAGCGAGAGCAGGATGGGCCGCGGGAAGCGTAGGGCGGCGGAGGCGTAGGTGATGAGGCGGTCGAGGATCGAGCGGCCGTAGGTGCCGCGCCCGCCGGCGGCGTTGAGCGCCTCGAGCACGGTGACGCGCGCGCCGGCGAAGACGGGCCACAGCGCGGCGGCGAGCGGAACGACGAGGGCGATGCCGGCTTCGAGCGCGATGACTTCCGGTGGGATGCGGAAGCCCGAGGCGTTGTAGTTGATCAGACCGGCGAGGTAGGCGGTGAAGGCGTAGGCGCCGATCCCGCCGAGCGGCACCGCCACGAGCAGCGAGAGCAGGCCGTAGATGACGACCGAGCCGAGGTACATGCCCATCAGCTGCGCCGAGCGCGCGCCGATGGCCTTCATGACGCCGATCTGGGGCACCTGCTGCGCGAGGACGGCCGAGATGGTGTTGACGACCAGGAAGCCGGAGAGCGCGAGCGAGATGGCGCCGAGCGCGCCGAGCACAAGGAGGAAGGTCTGCACGGTCTCGTTGGCGGGGTGCTCGCCGGGCTTGGGGATGTTGATGAAGACGTTGCGCCCGGTGGTGGTCTCGATCCGGTGCTTGATCGAGTCGGCGACGGACTGGATGTAGGGCTTGTCGAAGCGCTTGCTTTCGTCGACGGTGATGTCCAGCTCGGAGTAGCGCTTGTCGAGCTTGAGGAAGTCGAAGGTCTGCTCGGCGGAGTAGGCGTAGATCTGGCCGCTGAAGGCGGCGGGCGGCTTGTACTGGTCGTGGACGATGCCGGCGATGGTCACCTGGTAGCGCTTGTTGTCGGACGTCTCGACGGCGATCTGGTCGCCGACGTGGGCGTTGAGGAAGGCGACGGTGGAGCGCTCGAGCGCGATCTCGCCCTTCTCGAGCGGCCAGACGCCCTTTTCCAAGTGGAGGCGGAAGATGGTGTGGCTCTCGAAGTCGGGGTTCAGCTCGAGGCGCAGCGTGCGCCACTGCTCGGCGCCGGGCGCCCCACCGGCGAGGACGCGCAACGTGACGCGCCGGCGCCCTTCGGCCTCTTTGACGCCGTCCATGCGGCGCACGCTCTTGACGAGGTCGTCGTCGAACAGCGCCGGATAGAGCTGCGCGGCGGCGGGGTTGATGGCGAGGAAGCCCTCGGAGAGATCGTGGTTGAGGAGGATGCGCGTGGCGGCGATGGTGCCGACGGCGAAGACGCCGACCGCGATGGAGATCACGACGAGGAAGGTGCGGAGCTTGGCGCGCCAGAGATCGCGCCCGACCTTACGCCAGCGCGGGCTCACGGGCGGGCTCCGTGGACGTGGGAGGGGTGGGAGGCTGGCCGCTGGTGGGGGTAACGCCGGGGGTATCGGCGGCGGCGGTGCGCAGCTCTTCGACGATCTCGCCGTCGACGAGGACGATGGAGCGGGTGACGCGCCGGGACAGGTCGCGGTCGTGGGTGACCATGCAGATGGTCTTGCCGCCGGCGACGAGGCCCTGGAAGAGGTCGAAGATGGCCCCGGCGGTGCGCGAGTCGAGGTTGCCGGTGGGCTCGTCGGCCAGGATGAGCTGGGGGTCGTTGGCGAGCGCGCGGGCGATGGCGACGCGCTGCTGCTGGCCGCCCGAGCAGCCGGAGGGGAGCTTGCTGGCGTGGTCGGCCATCTCGACGCGCTCGAGGAGCGCCATGGCGCGCTCGCGCCGCTCGGATGCGGTGCCGACGTTGCCGAAGTCCATGGGGAGCATGACGTTCTCCAGCAGCGTGAGCGTGGGGAGCAGCTGGAAGAACTGGAAGATCACGCCGAGGTGTTTCCCCCGCCAGACGGCGAGCTGGCCTTCGTTGAGGGTGTGGACGGCGGTGTCGCCGACGTAGACCTCGCCCGAGGTGGGGCGGTCGATGCCGGTGATCATGTTGACCAGCGTCGACTTGCCGGAGCCGGACTTGCCGATGATGGCGACGAACTCGCCGCGGTCGACCTGAAGGTCAATCCCTTTGAGGGCGGTAAAGGTGCCGGCGGCGGTCTGGAAGGTTTTGGCGACGCGGCGCAGCTCGATCAGGTGGCTGTTGCCGTGGCGGTAGCGGCCGTTGGTCTGTGGGGTGGCGGCGCGCTTCCTGAAGGGCCAGGGCAGGTTCATCGCGCCGTCTCTGTTCTCTGGAGCCCCAACCGACCGACTGTACACGGGTTTCCGGGCATTTCTTACGCGCCCTCCCCTAACGGCCCAGGGGGCAGCCGGCGTAGCGGTGCGTGTAGCATGGCGACCCGATGACCACCCTCCAGGAGACCGGCGCCCCGGCGGCGCACCCGCATCTCTCGCAGCGCGTCCCGGCCGGAGGCAGCCTCAAGCCGTGGATTGCGCTGGGGCCCGTGTATGAAGACCTCTCGGAAAGCGTACAGGGGTTAACGCTGTTTGAACAGCCGGGGGCGAGCGTGGGCGTGGCGGCGATGGAGCAGATCGTCTCCCAGGCGGCGCCGCTGCTGGGGGGCGCCCCGCACGAGGGGCAGAGCGCGACGTTCCGCGGCCACGCGCTGCGCTGGCAGCTGGCGCGGCGGCCGGAGCCGTACCTCTCGTGGGGCACCTACAACATCGCGAACCATCTGGGGGCGATCTTTCTGTCGACCAGGCTGACGCCCGACCGGGCGGGGACGCGGCGGCTGTGCCTGACGCTGCGGCTGCCGTCGCGCGCGCTGGTGGCGGTGAATGGGGAGACGGTGCTGGATACGGCGGCGCAGGCGGGAGAGCTGAAGGGGACAAGCCTGCGCCACGCGTTCGAGGCGGAGCTGCGCGAGGGCGCGAACGTGGTGACGGTGGCGCTGTTCCGGCTGGGGCGCATGGCGCGGGTGGGCTGCCGGCTGCAGCTGCTGGACGGCGACGCGACGCTGGAGGCGCCGCTGGACCCGGCGGTGGAGCCGGCGTTGCGGGCGGCGGTGGAGCGGGCGCTGGTGGGGCTGTCGCTCGAGCGGGACCTCTACCGGCCGGAGGAGGAGGTGGCGCTGGTGGTGCCGGCGGCGCTGCCCAACGGCGTCTCGCTGTACGCGCGGGTGATCGCGACGCCGCTCTCGTCGGCGGAGATCCGGGAGGGGGAGGCGGAGGCGGGGGAGCTGCCGGCGGTGACGCTGCGCGCCGCGGGGCGCCACGTGCTGTGCCGCGGGGCAGACCTGCCGGACGGGACGTACCAGCTGCTGTGAATCTTTCGTGGGGAGGGAGGGCACGCCATCGCGGGGATCGCGGGGATGGTGTTCGACCTGCGCAAGGTGACGCCCACGCCGGCGCCGCGGGGGTACGACCGCTACGCCGACCGGGCGCACGCGGTGTTGGAGCACTTTGCGGTGACGAAGGACGCGTCGCGCTCCCACGGCATGATCTGGCGCGAGGTGGCGCGCTACGCGCTGGGGCGGTATGAGGAGGTGGACGAGCAGCGGATCGGGTGGGTGTGCGAGTTCATCGCGGCGCGCAAGGACTGCGCCGACTTCGCCATCCAGGGGGTGCTGCGCCTGATGTATTGGGAGCGCGACGCCGAGGTATCGGGGAAGGGACGGCGGCTGAGTCCCGGGCTGACGGCGCTGATGAAGCAGACGGTGCTGGGGTTCAAGTACTGGGTGGACGAGCCGGGGGACACGGTGATGTTCATGGGGAGCGAGAACCACCGGCTGCTGTTCCACGTGGCGGAGTGGCTGGCGGGGCAGCTGTTCCCGCTGGAGGAGTTCTCCAACTCGCTGCAGCGGGGGCTGTACCACGCGACGAAGGGGCGGACGTACATCACGGAGTGGCTGCGCCAGCGGGGGCGGTTCGGGTTCGACGAATGGCACTCCAATTCGTACTTTCCTATTGATATAGCGCCGCTGCTGAACGTCTATGACTTCGCCATCAACGAGGACCACAAGCTGCGCCAGATGGCGGGGGCGGTGCTGGACTACGTCCACTTCATCCTGGCGGCGGACACGCTGCGGGGGGTGCTGGGGACGACACACGGGCGCTCCTACGGCGTGTACGTGAAGTACCCGGAGATGGACGGGACGGCGGCGACGACCTGGCTGCTGTACGGGACGGGGGCGCTGGTGCACGGGCCGTCGGGGATGTCGCCGGTGTCGCTGGCGACGAGCAAGTATGTCGTGCCGGAGATCCTGTACAAGATCGCGCACGACCGGGAGGCGGTGGTGGAGTCGCGCCAGCGCCAGGGGGTCCTGCACACGGGTGGGCTGCGGCACGCGAACTTCGTGGTGTACCGGACGCCGGAGTACCTGGTGTCGGCGGTGCAGGACCACCGGAAGGGGGAGTACGAGTCGTCGACACACGTGGCGCAGGTGACGCTGGCGTCTGATGAGCGCGTGGTGCCGATCATCTGGTCGTGCCCGGAGCCGATCGGGGAGGGGTCGGGGCTGCGGCCGGACTATTGGTCGGGGCACACGGTTCTGCCGCGGGCGATCCAGCACCGGAGCGTGCTGGCGCTGACGTGGCGGCTGGGCGAGTACGCGTGGATGAGCCACTGCCTGTTCGAGCAGGCGCGGTTTGACGAGGTGCGGTTCGTGGATGGTCCGGGGAAGAGCAGATGGGCGTTTGGGCGGGTGGGAGAGGCGTACGTCGGAGTGTGGTCGCAGCACGGGTTCGAGGTGGGGGAGGGCGGGCAGTTCGCGGGGCGGGAGCTGCAGTGCGGCGCGCCGGAGAACACGTGGATCGCGGAGTGCGGGCGGGCGGCGGAGTGGGGGAGCTTCGAGGCGTTCGTGGCGGCGGTTTCGGGAGCGAGGGTGGCGGTGGAAGGTGAGGTGGTGACATACGAGTCGCCTTCGATTG
>DASTZM010000072.1:0-5501 GCA_035764305.1 Chloroflexota bacterium
GATGGCGAGGGCGACGGGGGCGCTGACCGCGAGGACGGCGCGACGGGTGGATCTCATTGGGACTTCTGCTCCTCCTAGGTGGCGCATTCTAGGGGGTGCGGCGGCCGAGCGCCAGTGACTAGGCGCACAGGGGGCAAGGCGTATGCTTGGGCGCCGATGACGACGCCTCTGATTCTCCTGGGCTATGGCGGCAACGTGGTCGACGTGATCGACATGGTGGACGATCTGAACGACTCCGCCGGTCCGGGCGAGAAGCGCTACGAGCTCCTAGGCTTCCTGGACCCGCGCGAAGAGCTGCACGGGCAGGAGCGCAACGGCCTGCCCGTGCTGGGACCGCTGACGGATGCCGGACGTTACGTCGAGCGCTACCAAGACGTGCGCTTTACGACGTGGATCGGGCGGGTGGACACGTACCACCTGCGACCCGAGCGGATCGCGTCGCTGGGCGTACCACCTGAACGGTTCGAGACGATCGTGCACCCAACGTGCTACGTCTCACGCCGGGCGACGATCGGACGCGGGGTGCTCATGTTCCAGCAGTGCACGGTTTCCAACCAGGCGATGATCGGCGACCATGTGGTCGTCCTGCCGCAAACGGTCATCTCACACGACTGCGTGCTGGGCGACTATGCCGTGGCCACCAGCGCGTGCATCGTGGGGAGCGAGGCGAAGGTGGGACGCAACGCGTATCTGGGTACCGGGTGCTCGATGCTCCCGGGCGTCAACATCGGGGAGGGCAGCCTGGTCGGAATCGGGGCGGTGGTGCTGCGCGACGTCGAGCCGAACAAGGTGGTCGTCGGGAACCCGGCGCGTGCGCTGCGCGACGCGCGCTGAGGCGCGGGCCCGGCGCCGGCGACTACCGCAGGCGAATGAGGCCGGCGGGCGCGGGCGTGAACCCGCACGCGCGGTAGAACGGGTCCAGCTCTTCGTCGTAGTCGACGTGGACCCACTCCATGCCGCGCTCACGCGCGACGTCGACGACGCGCGCGACGAGCGCGCGCCCGATGCCGCGCCGGCGGTAGCTCGGAAGGACTGTCGGCTCGAGCAGAAAGGCGTGGATCGCGCCGTCCCAGGCGAGGCGCACGAAGCCAACCAGCAGATCGCCGTCGTACGCGCAGGCATAGGTCAGCGCGTGACGCAGCTCGGGCCGGAAGTCGTACGGCGGCTTGTGATTCGGCCAGGCGGCCAGGTAGAGCGCATCGAGCGCCGCGTTCTCGATGGGCGGGCTGACGCGGTACTCGATCGCCATCGCGGGCGGGACGTTAGCGCGCCAGGTCCTTACGGGCAAAGCGCACGGTAGCGGCGGCGAGGAGCAGCGCCGCGAGCCCGCACAGCGTCGACATACCAGGCCAGGACCAGCCGTCGACGAGCGGCGAGCCGTACGCCTCATATATGGAGAGCCCGATCAGCGCGCGCGGCCAGTGGAAGATTGGGCCGATGAACACAAGGATGAATGAGACGACGACATAGACCATCAACAGCGAGGAGACCACCGCCGAGCGGAGCCAGCCGGAGAGGAGCGCACCGAGACACGCCACTAGCAGGGCGACCGGGACGATCCCCAGCGCGGCGGCCGCGAGGTTGGCAGTGTTGAGCTCGAGCCCCACCGCTCGGCCGGCGCCCAGCACACCAACGGCGACGGCGGCGCAGATCGCGGTCAGCACTGCGCCGATGGCGGCGAACCGCGCCAGCACGACGTGCCTGCGCGACACGGGAGCGGCGAGAATCATCTCGGTGCGTCCCTCCTCTTCGTCGACCGCCCAGCGCGCCGCCTCGGAGACCGAGAACGCCGAGATGATCAACGGCACGAACGAGAAAACCACCATGTTCAGAAACACCGCCGTGCCCTCCACACCCGTCAGGCGCGAGAAAATGGCGGAGAGGAGCGGGGAGCCGCGTGCCATGGTCGTGAAGTTGGCCTGGATGGTCACGGCGGCCGCGGTCATCCACGCGGCGTAGGCGACGGCGCCGGCCGCCCACCAGACCGCGGAGCGGCCGATGCTCCGGAGGTCGCGCAGCAGGATGGCCCGCAGCGACCAGTCGCCGCGGGGCGCGTAGGCCGCCGGCGCGTGGTCGCCGGGGCCTCCCAACCACGTTAGCGCCGGGAGCGGCAGGTGGAGTGAGGCACCCAGGTCGCGTTGCGTGAACAGCGCGGCGGCAGCGCCGGCGGCGAGGAGCGTGATGGCGCTCAGCGCGGCCATGCCGCCCGGGCTGATCCCCACCTCCGGTACGAGCGGCTTGGTCAGCCCCGCGTAATACAGTGGCGAGAGATAGGCCAGCCACTTCAGGTCGGGCGAGATGCGCGCCGTGGAGTGCAGCACGAACGAGAGCGCGAGCAGCGCGCCGGTGATTCCGGCCGCGGCGGACCGCTCCGCGACGAACTGGGAAACCAGCAGTGCGATGGCGCCGAACGTGGCGGCGGTGAGCGCCACGTTCAGACCGAAGACGAGCGCCTCGACCGCGCCGTACTCGGCGTCCGCGGCGCGGCCCGCGATCCACACCAGCACCCCAAGCACGCCGCCCATCACCGCGAGCGCGGTGGCGAGGGCAGCGAGCTTCTGCATGACGACCTGCGCGCGAGAAAGCGGCGCCGCGAGCACGAGGTCGAGCATGCGGCGCTCCTCCTCGCCGCGCATCGTGCGCGTCGCGGCGAGCAGCGCCCAGACCGACGGCAGGATAGCGAGCATGGGACCCAGGCGGAACGTGGCGAAGCCGCCTGGGCGGAGGATGCCGACCGGCGCCTCATACCACGAGAACTGCTCGGCCACCGCCACCAGCGCGGCGCGCGCGTGGGCGTCGCCCACGATCTGCTGGAACTGCGTCAGGACCGCGACCATCAGCGCGCCCGGCCCGAGACCCCACGCCAGCGCACCTACGCGGTGGTCGCGCAGCGTCTTGAGGTAGACGCTCCTAAGCCACATGGGACGGCTCGGCGGTCGGCGTCGCGTAGAAGCGCAGGAAGCTCTCCTCCAGCGACGCGTCCGGCGACGTGCGCAGCGCTTCGAGCGCGCCCACGTGGGCGAGTGACCCTTCTCGGATGATCGCGACGCGGTCGCACAAGTCCTCTACCTCGCTGAGAATGTGGGAGGAGAGGAAGACGGTGCGGCCGTCGGCGCGGGTCTCGCGCACCAGGCGCGCGAACTCCTGCTGATTGAGCGGGTCGAGGCCCGACGTCGGCTCGTCCAGGACAAGCAAGCGCGGACGGTGCATGAACGCCTGAACCAGGCCCACCTTCTGCTTGTTGCCGTGTGAGTACTGGCGGAACTTGCGTGAGAGGTCAAGACCGAATCGCTCGGCCAGCTGGGCGACGTACGCCGGGTCGACGGCGCGGCCCCGGCCGCCCGCGGCGTGATCGCGCAGGTTGGCGAAGTACTCGAGCAGCTGCCCGCCGGTCAGACCGGGATCGAGCGCCATCTCGCCTGGAAGGTATCCCACCAGACGCTTGACGGCGACCGAGTCGCGCCAGCAGTCGAGCCCGGCGACCAGGGCACGCCCCGAGTCGGGCTTGAGGAAGCCCATGACCTGGCGGATGGTTGTCGTCTTGCCGGAGCCGTTGGGACCGAGGAAGCCGAACGCCTCACCCTCCGTCACCGCGAAGCTGACGTCGCGTACGCCGCGCCGTCGGCCGTAGGACTTGGTGAGTGACTGGACCTCCAGGATGGGTGCCGTGGGCATAAGGCGCCTTTCCGCCGGGGCAGCGTACACCCACGGTGGGGACGGACACCAGGGCGCCCGCCCGACGTCTAGCGGACGGGAGACGGACCGCGCCGCACGGCAGCGGACACGAGACCGGCGAGGGCGCCGGCGAGCAGCAGGAGGCCCGTAGCGAGCGAGAGCGCTGCGCCCCGCTCGAGCGGCGCGGGTCGGTAGGTGAAGACGACACGGTGGGACCCGGCGGGGACGGCGACGGCGCGGAACATCGCGTCGGCCAGGAAGACGGGCGCGTCGCGCCCGTCGACCGTGGCGCGCCAGGCCGGGTCTGACGTGTCCGCCAGGAGCAGCCACGCGTCCGCGGTGGCATCGACGTCGATCTCGACGTGGTCGCCGGCATAGGTCACGACGCGGGATTCGCCGCTGGGTGTGCGTGCCGCGCGTCCCGTTTCGTCGAGCGCTTCGACCAGGCGAGGCCGATCCTGCAGCGGCCACGCCGGCGGCGTGAACCAGGTGCCGGCGCCGGCAGGTTCCACTGGAGCGCCAGGCGGCGTTGAGCCGTTCGCCGGCCCGGTTGAGGGATCCAGCAGCAGCATGCGCTGCGGATCGAAGGCGCGCTCGGCCATCTGCTTGACGTGCTCTCCCTGCGGGAGCGTCACCGCGACCGGCAGCAAGTAGGCGCGCGGCAGGGCAGTGGTGTTGCGGTAGAGACGCACTTCGTCGTCCGCCAGCTCGGCTGTGAAGCGGTCGCGGTCGGACCAGACGACGTTGTGCACGTTCCAGTCAGGCTGCCCAATCCCCAGTCCGTGGACGCGCAGGATGGCGTTGGGCGCGCCCGCGAGCGGCGCGGCTTCGATGCCCAGCCGCACGATGCGGGTAGGTGCCTCGAGCGGGAGCTTGGCGTAGTAGAGGCGCACCTCGAAGATCTTGCCGTCGGCGCCGTACTCACGCCCCACGTGGACGGGGAGGGGGAAGGTGGGGTCGTCGGCGAGCGCGGGTGGGCGCTGGGCGCGCAGGGCGGGATCGGCAGCCGTCGCCTCCGCGATCTCCAGCCCGACGCGCAGCGGCCAGAGGTGGCGCTGCCCCTGGTCGTCCTCGGCCGCGACCCACGCGGCGATCTCGCCGGGCGTGGCGCCCCACGCGTCGCGCAGCGTGGCGATGACACGCACATTCTCGGCCAGCACCGATGGGACGCGATACCACGCGTGCGAGCCGGCGTTGGCGGCGCTGCCGGCGACCAGCGGCCGCTCGGGGTGAAACGAGGCCAGCTCGTGGGATGGCAGCGCGTGGGGCGCGTTCGGCGAGGCGTAGTAGGCGGCGTTCCAGACATCGAGCATCGTGCCGCCGCTCGTCTCGGCGCCCCACGAATAGGCCATGTGGCGCTCACTGCTGAGCGAGCTGTATCCACCGGCTTCCTGGACACCCAGAGGCAGCAGCGCGTTCGGCTCGACGTCGGTGCGTCCGAGATAGACCGACTGAGCGGTGTAGAGACGGTAGAGCGGCGGCGTAGATCCGGCGCTGCTCCCGCCGAGCCGCTGCGCGAGGGACGCGGCGACGCGCGAGTCGGGCGCGATGGCCGACACTGGAGCCGCTGGATGGGCGCGCTCGGCGGCGCCGAGCAGCGGCCCGGCGACGACGGCGGCCGACGCGGCGCCGAGCAACAAACGCGCCGCCCGGCGCAATCGCCGCCGTGGGATGCGCGGCAGGACACACCACGCGACGAAGACGGCGTACGCGCCGACCAGGCCGGCGATCCACAGGCGCATGGGAGAGTGCGTCGGGTCGAGCGCCGCCGACAGGCTGGCGTACGCCTGCTGCGCCGTCACAAGCGGCCGGACGGAACGATCGAA
>DASTZM010000073.1:0-4543 GCA_035764305.1 Chloroflexota bacterium
CGACGCTGCCGCTCCTGGCGGCGGCGAAGTACGTGGTCACGAACCACGCGGTGGAGATCACCGACAAGGCGATGCGGGTGGTTGGCGGCGCGGGGCTGGCGCGGTCCCAGCCGGTGCAGCGCTATTACCGGGACGTACGGGCGGGCCTGCACCATCCGCCGATGGACGACGTCGCGCTGGCCACGCTGGCCAAAGCGGCGCTGGAGGAAGCCGGCTAGAGGTCCTTGCGCGTACTATGGGCGCACCATGACGCGCGCGCGACGCATCTCACTTCTGGCAGGTTCCGTGGCGGGCGCGCTTCTCATTTCGGCGTGCGCGGTCGGCGTGCGATCGGACCGCGCCGCGATTGGCGGCGGCCCGGAGCAGGCGACGGCACAGGCGCGTATCGTGTTCCAAACGACGGTCGTGGCGCTGGCCACGACCAACGCCGGAACGCTCTCGAGCGCCCAGCCCTGCGACTGCGAGTCGACGGGGAAGTAGAGGTTCGGGGGGCGGGCCCCTAGAATCCGCCGATGGTCGAGGTTCCCAAGGACGCGCCGTCCACAGACGGCCCCATCACGCCGCGCGCGACTGACTACCCGCAGTGGTATCAGGACATCATCGCGGCGGCGGAGCTGGTCGACCAGGCGCCGGTGCGCGGTTGCTGGATCTTGCGTCCCAACGGCTATGCGATCTGGGAGTTCATCCAGCGCGACCTAGACCGGCGCTTCAAGGAGCACGGCGTCCGGAACGCCTACTTCCCGGTGCTGATCCCGATGAGCTTCATCGACAAGGAAAAGGAGCACGTCGAAGGGTTCAAGCCCGAGCTGGCAGTTGTGACTCACGGTGGCGGCGAGGAGCTCGAGGAGCCGCTGGTCGTGCGCCCTACGTCAGAGACGATCATCTGGGCCAGCTTCAAGCGCTGGATCCGTTCCCACCGCGACCTTCCCCTATTGGTGAACCAGTGGTGTAGCGTCATGCGCTGGGAGAAGCGCCCGCGCGCGTTTCTGCGGACGGCTGAGTTCCTGTGGCAGGAGGGGCATACGGCCCACGCCACGCCGCAGGAGGCGCGCGCCTTCGCGATTCAGATGCTGGACGCCTACTTCCGGACCCAGGAGGAGGTGCTGGCGCTGGCCCCGCTGGCGGGCGAGAAACCGCCCCACGAGCGCTTCCCAGGTGCGGAGTCGACCTTCACGCTGGAGCCGATGATGCAGGACGGCCGGGCTCTGCAGAACTGCACGTCGCACGACCTGGGCGACAATTTCGCCCGGGCCTTCGACGTGACCTTCCAGGGGGAGGACGGCGAATCGCACCCTGCCTACGCCACCTCTTGGGGCTTCTCGACGCGCTCGATTGGCGCGGTGCTGATGGCGCACGGCGACGACCGGGGCGCGATCTTCCCACCGGCGATCGCGCCGATTCAGGTCGCCATCGTGCCGGTGCCCGGGCGCGACGAGGAGAGCACGCGCGCGGTCGACGACGCCGCCGCGCTGGCCTTCCGCGAGCTGTCTTTGGCCGGCTACCGCGTTACGGTGGACGACCGTCAGGGGCTGCGCCCTGGCGCAAAGTTCTTCCATTGGGAGCGGCGCGGCGTGCCGCTGCGCCTAGAGATTGGGCCGCGCGACGTTGCGGCCGGTCAGGCGACGGCCGCGACGCGGCACGACGGGCAGAAGCGGCCGATCCCCCTGTCGGAGCTACAGGCGCGCGTCGAGGACCTGCTCGACGCGATGCAGCTGGCGCTGGGCGACCGCGCGCGAGCGTTCCGCGAGTCCCACACGAAGACGGCCGACGATCGAGCGGCGCTCGAGGCGGCGGTGGCGGACGGCTACGCGCTGGCCCGGTGGTGCGAGCGGAAGTCGTGCGCCGACGAAATCCAGGCGGCAACGCGGGCCACGATCCGCTGTTTCCCCTTTGAACGGACCGGCGACGGGTTCACCCCGATCCCCGATGACCCGGGCCCCTGCGCCTGGTGCGGCGGTAGCTCGACCCGGCGCGTGGTCATCGCCCGCTCCTACTGAGCCCGAAGAGCTCAGTAGGAGCGGGCGCAGCGCTACTAGCTGCGCTCGAGTGCGGCAAGCGTCTCCGAGATCCGCAGGCGCGTCAGCACGTGGCGCCGGCGCCCGCGCTCGACCTCGGCGACGAGTCCACGCGATAGACCGGACGCCGCCGCGAGGTCGCGCTGAGAGATCCCGACCGCTTCGCGCCGCGCGCGCAGCTCTTCGCCGTTCGGCGCGCTGTCATCTGGCGGCAGTGGGGCGCGCGCCTCGGGTCGCCGGCGCGGGGGCACAACGAACCTGGCTTGCGCCGCCGGGGCCGGCTGCTGGCGCGGGGCCGTTGGGATCCGGACCTGGAAGTTCCCAGCCAGCTCCTCGGCCGTCGGCAGGGGGATTGCCATGCCCATGCCACGGGCGATCAGCCAGCCGGCCGCCTCGCGCAGGTCGTTGTTGAATGAGTCCTTGGCCAGCTGCGTGATGGCTTCCAGCGCTTCGGCTTTCACGGGCACCGCTAGCGGCCGGCGCTGAAACCGCCACCCGCCGGGCGCGGGCTCGGGTCGGGGCAGTGTCAGCCCGGTCTCCAGGGCCGCGGCCGCGGCCTCGAGCAGTGGCGCGTCGCCGCCCCGAAGACGGTCGTAGGCGGGCGCGGGCACACGGCACGTGATGACGCGCCGCAGGCCGCTGACCGGGACCGCCGGGGCCGGCGGCACGCGCGGCGCCAAGCTGAGGGGCTTGTCGCCGGCGGGCATCCCGGGCCACAGGTCGTCCGGCAGCCGGAGCCACAACTGGGCGATGATCGGGTCGACGCCCACTTCTACCGCCGCATCCTCGGCGGTCTTTCCTTCTTTACGGACGAGATGGCGCAGGCGCGCCATGCGGTCGAGCGAGGTCGCGTCGCGTCCACCCTCTGGCAGTGTGGTGGACGCGGACTGGCCTTCGGACGGATCGGAAACGCCGGCTGACATGCTCTACTCTCCTGAGACCTTGTGGCTATGTTTGCTTGACTACAGCAAGCGAGGCTGCAGTGCTTCTGAGCCGGGAAGGGCATCGCGCAGCTCGCGGGCGGCGTAGCGTGCGTCGGCGCAGTCCAGCTGGATGCGTTGGATGGTTTCTTTGAGGCCCGGGATCCAATGCGTTGCCTCGCGTCCGCCACGGGCGGCCTCTTCCGCTGCGAGGGCGGTCAGCTCAGCCAGCGCCTCGTCGGCGGCTTGGCCGAGCGCCGTGAGCTTCGCGGTAAGGCGGGTGACTCGCTCGGTAGCGCGCATCGCGTGGATCGCTTGGCACTCCTACGCGAGCGGTCCACCTTGACCTCGGTGCTCACCTGGGTGATGGAGGTCAGGGTGGGCTCGGCGTCCAGCGCCTTGCGTTCTCCTGGCGCTGGAAACGGACGCTGGGCGGCCGCGTCTCAGGCTGTGGATAACCTGTGGATAACTAGGCGCCGAGTGGGGTGGGACGCAACCGGTCGCAACCGGCGCGGCGGCGGTCCGTTAGCTGCCGGTCGGGCCCGCCAGGTAGCGCTGAAAGCTGAGCGTCAGCTCGACCGGATCGGGCAGGAAGTAGGGCGCCTGCCGGTTCTCGGGCCCAATCGCGATCCGGACGAGCGCCGGTCCCGGGACGCGACGCGTGCCGCGCAGGACGGCTTGCAGGTCGTCGAGCGTGGCCACGTCAAACGCCTCGATGCCGCAGGCGCGCGCAGATGCCGGGAGATCGACGGCGCCCGCGGCGGTGCGCTGCATGCCGGTCGCCGCGTAGGCACCGTTGTCGAGCACGACCAGCAGCAGCTTCTCAGGCTGCGTCAGTCCGATGGTGACCAGCGTGGAGAAGCCCATCAGCAAGCCGCCGTCGCCCTCGATCGCGACGACCTTGTCGTGGCGTCGCGCAGCGGGCGAGAGGGCGACCCCCAGCGCGATGGCTGGTGGCAGTCCCATCGAGTCGAGGACGTAGAGGTGGTTGTCGCGCCGGCCCGTCGCGAGGAGCATCTCGCGCACCATCGTGCCGAGCGCGATGACGATTGGCTCCTCGGGATACTCGGCGGCGACGGCCTCGAGCGCCTGGTAGCGCGTCAGGCGGGGCAGCGTCGACTCGCTCATCGTCTCAGGCTTCGGTCAGTACAGGAGGTTACACAGGAGCAAGACGGGCCGGTGCGTCATGTGCGCATGCTCCCAGGCGGCGACGACGGTGGTGGCCCAGCGATCAAGAGCGACGCGCTCGTCAAGCTTGAAAGACCTGAGATCGGCGGCGTCGACGATTGCGTCGACGCGCTCGGTGAGTGTGTGGATCATGCTGTTGTATTCGTTCAGCCCGCCCCGCTGGGAGACGATGAGCAAGAGCGGGAGGTGATACGGCTGGGCGAAGGTCGAGAGGGCGGTGAGTGAGTTGCCGATTCCGTTGTCTTGCACGATCAGGAGGGGCTTACCTCCGCCCAGCACCAGTCCGCCGGCGATACCGATACCCTCCTCCTCTCGTGTGAGGGGAAGTGAAACGTAGGTGCCCTCCTGGGCGCGGCGCTCGACGTGATCGATCACGCTCTTGAGCGTGCTGCTGGGCAGCCAGAGGATGTGGGTCGGGGC
>DASTZM010000074.1:0-2932 GCA_035764305.1 Chloroflexota bacterium
CGCGCGCGGCGCCGAGATTGAGCGGCGACTCGAGCGCGAGCCGGGCCACGCCTTCGCGTTGCTCGATGAGGACGGCGCCTGGCTCCTCACGCCGCGCGAGGGCGCCGACTGGGGGCGTCTCCTCACCGGCGACCATTCGGAGGCGTGGCGCGGACTTGACGTCTCCGTGCTCGATGCCGTTGCTATCCGCGAGGTGTGCGGAATACGGGCCGAGGGGGAGTCCTCACGCGCCGACGCGACAAGTCACGCGCCGTCCGATCGGCTGGCCTACGTCTCCGATTTCGGCGGCGCGGTCCGCGCCGCCCGCACCGGCGAGGCGCAGGCCGCCTTCTTCCTGCGCGGCACGCGCGTTGAGCAGGTCTGCGCCGTCGCCGCGGCGCGCGACCGGATGCCGCCCAAGTCGACCTTCTTCTGGCCCAAGCCGCCCACCGGCCTGGTGCTCCATCCGCTCGACGGGACGCGCGAGGTCCCCTAACGCCGTAGCGCGGCCAGCTCCTCCGCGATGTCCACAGCCGCTCTGGGGTTGGCGAGGTGCGCCGAGCCGACCTGCACCGCCGACGCGCCCGCCTCCAGGTACGCCCGCGCCTGCCCCGCCGTCGCCACTCCACCGCACGCGATCACCGGTAGTGGCGCGTCGCGCGCCAGGCGCCGGACCAGCTCCAGCACCAGCGGAAACGTCGCCGGCCCCAGCAGCATGCCGTCGCCGGTCGGCACACCTGCGCCCACCACCACGCCCGCGGCCCCCTCCGTCGCGCACGCTTCCAGCGCCGCCTCCGGGTCCGCCAGGTCGTACGGCAGCTTCACCAGCAGTGGTAGCCGGCACACCTGACCCACGCGGCGCAGCGTCTGCCGCACGAGCGGCGGGTCCTCCGCAATCAGTCCGTCGGCCGCGCCCCACGCCAGGTTCAGCTCCAGCGCCGCCGCGCCGCGCACCCCCTCCAGCTGCGTCGCCGCCTCGACGTACCCGCCGTGCTCGTCCACCAGCAGGCTCACCACCACAGGGCACGTCGTCGCCGCCCAGGCGTGTGCCTGGCGCCGCAGCGCGGGCCCGATACCCGGCCCGCCGAGCGCCGGCCGGAACAGTGTCCCGCTTGGAGTCTCCTGAACGACGCTGCGTGGTCCCGGTCGTGCCCGGTACAGGTAGCTGGGCGTGACCACTGCGCCCAGGGAGCGATCGGTCAGAAGCTCCGCAACCGGCGCACAGCCGGAGGCCGCGAGCACGGGCGACTTCAGAGGAAAGGCTTCGAAGGCGCGCGGGGGCATAGTGCTACACTCGACGCTCCCGGCCGTCCGAAGAGATCGATGGGAACCATTATCGCCATCGCGAATCAGAAAGGCGGGGTCGGCAAGACGACCACCACTGCCAACCTGGGGGCCTCCCTCGCGGTGCGCGGGAAGCGCGTCCTCCTGGTGGACATGGACCCGCAGGGGAACCTCACCGCCGCCTTTGGCCACACGCCGAAGGAAGGGCAGACCGTGGCCGAGACGCTGCTCGACCGCAAGGTCCCTCTCCCCATCGTCTCGGTCACCGAGCCGGGCGGCTCGATGGTCGATCTGGTCCCCGCCTCGGTTCAGCTCGCCGCCGCCGAAGCGCTCCTGGCCAACAAGCTGGGGCGGGAGCTGCGCCTGCGCGACGCGCTGGGCGCCGTCTCCGACCAGTACGACTTCATCCTGATCGACACGCCGCCCTCGCTCGGCCTGCTGACGACCAACGCGCTCGTCGCGGCGCAGAAGGTGATCATCCCGACCGAGGCGCGCTTCTTCTCGCTTCAGGGGCTGCAGATGCTCCAGGAGAGCATCGAAGAGACGCTCTACCTCAACCCCAAGCTCGAGGTGCTCGGCATCGTCCTCTCCAAGATGGACCGCCGCCTCAAGGAAGAGCGCACCGTCTCCGACTACCTGCGCGAACACTGGGGCAAACTGGTCTTCAACACCGAGATCGCGACCAACAGCAAGATCCTGGAAGCCGCCTCGGTCGGCGTCTCGATCTTCTCCTACCAGGGCGCCGAGCGCGCCGTCGGCTCCTACCGCGACCTGGCCGAAGAGGTGGCCGCGCGTGCCTGAGAAAGAGCGCGGCGGGTTCAACCCGTCGCGTCTGGGCGACGCGCAGCGCGCGACGCCGGTCATCCCCCGCATCGTCGGCGCCGGGCAGTCGGCCAAGCCGGCGACGGCATCGCCCCGCGACCCGACCCCGCTGGCGCCGTCCGCCTCCCCCGCGCAGCGCGCCGCGCAGGAGGCGCGCCCGCACGCCGAGCACAAGGGCTTCACCGAGGTGCGCATCGTCGGCGTCGGCGGGGGCGGCGGCAACGCCGTCAACCGCATGATCGAGGACCAGCTTGGCGGCGTCGAGTTCATCTCCGTGAACACCGACGCGCAGGCGCTCGCGATGTCCAAGTCCGACGTCAAGATCCAGATCGGCCGGAAGCTGACCCGCGGTCTCGGCGCCGGCGCGCGGCCCGAGATCGGGCGGCAAGCTATCGAGGAGAACCGGGACGAGGTGGCCCAGGCCGTCCAGGGCGCCGACATGGTCTTCGTGACCTGCGGCATGGGCGGCGGCACCGGCACCGGCGCCGCGCCGGTGGTGGCCCAGATGGCCAGGGAATCGGGAGCGCTCACCGTCGGTATAGTGACCAAGCCCTTCCTCTTCGAGGGCCGGCGGCGGATGAAGCAGGCGGAAATGGGCATTACCGAGCTGCGCAAGAACGTGGACACCATGATCGTGGTCCCCAACGAGCGACTGCTCGCGGTCGTGGGCAAGGGGATCCCCTTCCAGGACGCGCTCAAGAAGGCCGACGAGGTCCTGCTCCATGCCACCCAGGGCATCGCCAGCCTGATCACCCGCACCGGGATCATCAACGTGGATTTCGCCGACGTCCGCACCGTGATGCAGAACGGTGGGGCGGCGCTGATGGGCACCGGCATCGGCCGGGGC
>DASTZM010000075.1:0-3932 GCA_035764305.1 Chloroflexota bacterium
ACGGGTCCTGGACGGCGGGAGCCGGACCGGCGGCGGGCGCGGCGGGTGCCCCGGCCAGCGCCGGGCCGGCGGTGACGCCGAAGAGGTGGCGGTCGCTCTTGATCACGCCGAACCAGGAATAGGTCGAGCCGCGCACGAACAGCTCGATCGGACGCGCCTGGCTGCAGTCGGTGGCGTAGTCCCACTTGAGCAGGCGCGGGTCGAGCGTCTGCACCATCGGGCAGACCGCGAGCCGCCCGTCGATCCAGCGGATGGGGGAGGGGGCGGTGTACGAGTGGTCGGAGTCGAGGTCGTTGGCGTCGTACGGCGCGAGGAAGGGGGCCGCCGCCGCGACGGAGTACATGAGCACGAGCACGACGAGCGCGCCGACCGAGAGGCGATTCTGCATGAACCGCCAGCGCATCAGCGTCCATTGCGAGACCTGCGCGGCGCCCGACTCGGGCTCCTCGATCAGGTCCGCGAGCGCGGGCCGAGTGGTCTCGTCGGGCTCCGCGGGCGGCGCCAGCGGGAAGGTGGTCTCGGCCGATGTCATGGCGGTCACCTCACTCGAGTCGCACGCGCGGGTCGACCCACGCCAGGAGCAGGTCAGCCAGCAGGTTGCCGATGAGCAGCATGACCGAGAGCATCAGCAGGATGGCGATGCCGAGGTGCATGTCCTGCTGCAGGAGGGCGCGGACGTAGATCGGGCCGGTGGTGGGCAGGTTCAGGACGATGGAGATGATCAGCTCACCCGAGATCAGCGCCGGCAGTGTGGTGCCAAGCGCCATGATGAGCGGGTGCAGGGCGTTGCGCACGGCGTGCTTCCAGATCACGACGCGCTCATCGAGCCCCTTGGAGCGCGCAGTCTGCACGTACTGCTGCCCCAGCACGTCGAGCAGGTTGGCGCGCATGATGCGCGTCAGCCCCGCCGTCCCGCTCGCGATGAGCACGACGATGGGGATCCAGACGTGCTGCAGGAAGTCGGCGAGCTTCGCGCCAGACCACGGGGCGTCGACGTTCTGCTTGGAGAAGAGGGTGCCCACCTCGAGGCCGAAGGAGCGGCTGGCTCCTACCATCAGGATGAGCGCGAAGAGGAACTGGGGTATGGCGACGCCGACGAACTGGACCACCTGGATGGCGTAGTCGGGCAGCGTGTAGCGGTGGGTGGCGGAGTAGACGCCCAGTGGGATCGACACCCCCCACGAGAAGAGGAGCGCGAAGCTCGAGAGCAGGAGCGAGAACCAGAGCCGCGACCAGATGAGGACGGCCACCGGCTGGTCCATGGAGAATGACTGGCCGAAGTCGCCGCGCGCGGCGCGCGTGACCCACTTGATGTAGCGCAGGTGGAGGGGGTCGCGCAGGCCGTAGCGCTCCTCGAGCGCGCGGATCTGCTCGTCCGAGATGTCGCCGCCGGACTGGCGGAGCTGCTGGATCTTGGTGTCCAGAGCGGTGCCCGGCGGCAGCTCGATCAGCGCGAAGGCGAGCATGGAGATGGCCGCGAGGCAGACCACCATGAACGCCAGGCGGCGGATGACGAAGTTGAGCATCGTGGGTCCCTAGTTCCCCGCCTCCCGGCCCCGGCGGCGCCGCCGCCGGGGCCGGGATGACATCAGGTGGTTACCGAGCCCGTCCGGTTACTGGTGCGCCGCGGGGTTGTCCCAGTACCACGTCTCCGGGTCGTAGACCGCCGGCGTGGGGTGGATCCACGGGTTGACGAAACCGCCGAGGGCGAGGTCGGTGCGCGCCGGGACGTTGAGCAGGCCCTTCTTGACCAGCACGACGCGGGGCGGGTTGGCGACCGATCCGGAGAAGAACGGCCCGTCCTGGATGTGGATCTTGATCATGTCCCACACCATGGCGTGGCGCTTCATCGCGTCGGGCTCGACCTTGGTCTGGTCGTAGATCTGCCACAGGCGGTCGATGGGGCTGCCCGGCTCGGCCGGCTCGCGCGGCGGCGTCCGGTCGTAGGGGTTCTTCTCCAGCTCCTGGGTCTGCTTGGGCGTGCCCTTGACCTCGTACCACCGCCCATTGAGCGGGGCCCAGCGCTGGCGCTCCATCGGCACGAGCCACTGCGGATAGACGAGATGGTTCGGGCCGTCGCCGACCTCCCACGCGGTCTTCATCAGGAACTCGCCCGCCTCCCACTTGTCGTCGTAGGCGCTGCCGGACTGGGGCACCGGGTTGAGCGAGGTCTTGATGCCGATGGACTGCCAGTCGCGCGCGAGGAACTCGTTCTTGCGCACGTCGTCGCTCGTCGCGGCGGTGGTGGCGGCGTAGTCGAGCGTGACCTCGAGCGGGCTGCCGTCGGGCAGCTCGCGCCAGCCGTCGCCGTTGCGGTCGATGACGCCGATCGAGTCGAGCAGCTGCGTGGCGCGGTCGGGATCGTACTGCATGGCGGAGCTGCGCCACTCGGCGTAGATCCCGGGCCCGCCCTCGATCTGGTACTCGATCGCCTTTGGCGAGAGGGTGCCGGCGGTGGTCTCGCCGAGGTTGAAGTAGATCGCCTTCTGGACCTGGGCGCGGTTGAACGCATGCGAGAGGGCCTTGCGGAACGTCGTGTTCCGGATCAGCTCGCGCATCTTGGCGTTCTTGAAGTTCCAGTTGAAGAAGTACATCGAGCCGGTGCCGGAGCCGCTGTCCCAGAAGCGGACCTCGAGGTTGCTGCGCGGCTCGGCCATGACGAGCGTCTGGACGTCGGACAGCGTCACCTCACCGGCCTGGTTGCCCTGCATGAAGTCGACCTGGCCGCTCGTGAACTGGAGCTTGAGCACCTCGGCATCCTGGAACTGCGTCGCGACGATGCGGTCGAGGTACGGGAGCTGGTTCCCATCCTTGTCGACGGCCCAGTAGTAGGGGTTGCGGACCCACGTCTGGCGCTGACCGGGGACGAGCGCTTCGAGCTTCCAGCCCGCCAGCGTGGGGCACTCGGGATTGAGCAGCTGCTGCCGCTTCTGGAGGAAGACCTCGGTCCACGTCTTGGGATCGAGCGAGGGGTTGTACTTGATGTGGAACTGCGAGAGGTAGTGCTTGGGGTCGACCCAGCGCACGGTGTTGTCCTGCACGCCGCGCTTGACCCACATGGCCAGGCGGTCGGCGGTGAGGGGCGCGGGCGCGTCGAAGACCATCTGGAACGTGAAGTCGTCCAGCTTGACGAAGGTGGCGAGTGTGCCCTTGCCGGAGCGCGTCTCGTCGGGCGGCAGCTCCTTGACGTCGTCGACCTTGACCTCGTCCTCCCACCAGAAGAGGATGTCGTCCACGGTGAAGGGCTGGCCGTCGGACCACTTGATGCCCTTGCGCAGGTAGAAGGTCCAGACGCTGGCGTCCTCATTGGTCTCCCACTTCTCGGCGAAGCCGGGACCGATCTCGAGGCCGTCGCGCAGCCAGCGCAGTGGGGAGTGGCCGTACATGTAGTTGGCCACGCGCTTGGCGATGTCGAGGTCGTTGTATCGCATGGCGAGGCGCATCGTGCCGCCGTACCTGCCGGTGCTGAGCCAGGAGTGGGGCGGGACGTAGGGGCGCTCGGGGAGTCGCTCACTGACCGGCGGCAGCTGCCCCGCGGCCACCATGGAGGCGAGCATCGGCGCCTCCTTGTACGTCGCGGTCTGGGCCGCGGCTCCCGGGACGCTGGCTGCACGGGCCGCGACCGTGGCCCCGACGGCAGCGCCGGCCGTCAGCCGCAGAAACCGTTCCCGCGAAAGCGCTTGGTTGTGCATGCTCTTTGCTCCTTTGTTTGGCCTCTCCGACCGGCGGTTGGCCACCGGTCACTGGCTCGCGGCGACGGGCCGCGGCGGTGTGCCTGGAAGGAGGGTGCGGCGCGACGGTAAACGGAGACGTTGACGGGCGTGGGGGGTCGGTAAACGCGCGCGCCGCCGGCGGGCCTAGCGGTCGTCCGACAGGCGGCCGGTCTCGACCAGCCAGCGGGCGAAGGCCAGCCGCCGTGGGTCGGGACGGTC
>DASTZM010000076.1:0-3462 GCA_035764305.1 Chloroflexota bacterium
TGCAGGCGGCGCAGGAGTCGGTGAACTCGGCACAGGCATCGCTCGACAAGCTGAAGAACCCGTCGGCGGCGGACGTCGCCGCGGCGCAGCAGGCGGTGCTCTCGGCCAAGTCCAACCTGGAGAAGCTGCTCGCACCGACCGAGTTCGACGTGCAGGCGGCGCAGCAGGCGGTGGTGCAGGCGCAGGCCAGTTACGACAAGTTCCTGAACGGCAACGGCTACGACGTCAGGTCGGCCGAGCTGGCCCTGGCGCAGCAGCAGGCGAGCTACGAGCTGAAGCGCCAGGGCTCGACGGCGGTGGACATCCTCACCGCGGAGGCGTCGGTGGAGCAGGCGGCGGCGGCGCTGCGCAAGGCAGAGACGGACCTGGACGGGGCGGTGCTGAAGGCGCCGTTCACGGGGCACGTCTCGGCGATCGCGTTCAACGTCGGGGAGCAGGCGGGCGCCGGCGCCGCGGCGATCACGCTGGTGGACACGCGCCAGACGCGCGTGGACGTCGTGGTGGACGAGACCGACGTGGCGAAGATCCAGCTGGGTCAGACGGTGAACGTCACGCTGGAGGCGATCCCGGGACAGCGGCTGGCCGGACGCGTGGCGATGGTCGCGCCGGTGGCGACGGTCCAGCAAGGGGTCGTCAACTACCCGGTGCAGATCGCGGTCGACCCGGCCCAAGCGCTCGCCGCGGGCGTGCGTCCCGGCATGACGGCGACGGCACAGGTGGTGACGCAGGCGCGGGACAACACGGTGGTGGTGCCGAACCGAGCGGTGCGTACGCAGGGCCGCAACCGCATGGTTGAGGTCCAGGTGGCGGATGGCAAGACCGAGCAGCGCCAGGTGCAGGTGGGGCTGGCCAATGACCAGCAGACCGAGATCCTGAGCGGACTGCAGCCGGGCGACCGGGTGGTCATTCCGGGCACGACGACGGCGGCGCCGAACCTGCGGGGTGGGCCGGGCGGCGCCGGCGCGTTTGGCGGCGGTGCGCCACCGCCGAACGCGGTCTTCGTGCAGCGCGGCGGGTAGGCGGGCGCGAGTCAGAGCACGCACATGGCAGCTGTAATCGCCCCGCCGAGCGGGTCATCCACCGCGCCGCTGGGCGCATCTCCCGGCGCTACGCTCGGAGACACGATCATCCGCGTCTCCGAGCTGACCAAGACGTACGTCATGGGCGACGTCGAGGTGCGGGCGCTGCGCGGCGCGTCGTTCGAGGTGCGGCGTGGCGAGCTGATGGCGATCATGGGGCCGTCGGGCTCGGGCAAGTCGACGTTGATGAACATCCTGGGCTGCCTCGATCAGCCGACCAGCGGCACGTACTGGCTGGACGGCGTCGAGACGAGCCAGCTCTCGGACGACGAACTGGCGGCGGTGCGCAACAAGAAGATTGGCTTCGTGTTCCAGCAGTTCAACCTGCTGGCGCGCACGAGCGCGGTGCAGCAGGTTGAGCTGCCGCTGCTCTACGCCGGCGTGAAGAACCGGCGCGAGCGGGCGATGGAGGCGCTGGCGTCGGTGGGACTGGCCGATCGCTCCCACCACCGGCCGACCGAGCTCTCGGTCGGGCAGCAGCAGCGGGTGGCGATCGCGCGCGCGCTGGTCAACGACCCGGCGATCATCCTGGCCGACGAGCCGACGGGTGCGCTGGACACGCGCACGAGCGAGGAGATCATGGCCATCTTCCAGCGCCTCAACCGCGAGCAGGGGCTGACCGTGATCTTCGTGACGCACGAGCAGGACATCGCGCAGCACACGCGGCGCGTGCTGCAGATCCGAGACGGACAGATCTCGAGCGACGCGCCGGTGCCAGAGGACGAGTTCCGGGTCGCGCGCTCGGTCCACGAGGCGGCGGTGGCGGCATGAGCCTGACCGAGAGCATCCGCATCTCGCTGGGCGCATTGGGCGCGAACAAGATGCGGTCGATCCTGACGATGCTGGGCGTGATCATCGGCGTGGGCGCGGTGATCGCACTCATGTCGATCGGCACCGGCGTGCAGCGCATGGTGACCGACCAGATCAAGAGCATGGGCAGCAACCTGCTGTTCATCACGCCGGGGTCTCAGAGTCAGGGCGGCGTGCGCACGCAGGCGGGCTCCGCGCCGACGCTGACGGACGAAGACGCGCAGGCGATCATGCAGGCCGCCCTGCCGCAGATCGCCGCGGTCGCGCCCGAAGCGCAGAGCGGTGGCCAGGTGGTGGCGAGCGGGCAGAACACGTTCTCGCGCATCAGCGGCGTCACGCCGCAGTACGAGCAGGTGCGCAACTTCAAGGTGGCGGAGGGCGAGTTCATCTCGCAGGCGAACATCGAGTCGCGCTCGCTCGTGGCCGTGCTCGGCGCCACAACGGCGCAGAATCTGTTTCCCGGCGGCGACCCGGTCGGCCAGACGGTGCGCGTCAACCAGCTCAACCTGCGCGTGATCGGGGTGCTGGAGTCGAAGGGCTCGGGCGCGCTGGGCAACCAGGACGACGTGATCCTGGCGCCGCTCACGATGGTGCAGGGGCGTCTCAATCGGGCACGAACCGCACGGGGCGGGCAGACGGTCAACACGATCTACGTACAGCTCGTCGACGAGAGCCCCGAGACGTCCGCGGCGGCGGTGCAGGCGATTGGGGACCTCCTGCGCGAGCGCCACCGCGTGGCTCAGGACGACTTCACGATCCGCAGCCAGCAGGACCTGATCTCCAGCTTGAATCAGATCACGGGCATGATGACGCTGTTCCTCGGCTCGATCGCGGGAATCTCTCTGCTGGTCGGTGGGATCGGGATCATGAACATCATGCTGGTGAGCGTGACCGAGCGCACGCGCGAGATCGGCATCCGCAAGGCGATCGGCGCCAAGCGGCGTGACATCCTGATGCAGTTCCTGATCGAGGCTACGGTGGTGAGCGTGCTTGGTGGGGCGCTGGGCATCTTGATCGGCGGCGGCGGGTCGCGCCTGCTCAACGGGCTGCCGATGGGCAACGGGCAGACGCTGACGACGGTGGTGTCGCCCGACGCGATCATCATGTCGTTCACGGTGTCGGCGTTGATCGGTCTGTTCTTCGGCGTCTATCCGGCGGTGAAGGCGTCTCGCCTGAATCCGATCGAAGCGCTCCGCTACGAATAAGAAAGGCGCCGGGAGATCCGGCGCAAAGAGGGGCTCGTGATGTTCCGCAATCTCTTGATCATCGTGGCGGTCTTCGGACTGGGATGGGGGGCGTCGTTCGGCGCGGGTGTGGCGTTCGGGCGGCGATCGGTGCCGGCGGCACAGGCCGCCGCGGCCCCCACCAACGTGCAGGTGCAGGTCCCTGCCGGGCAGGGGGGCCAGGGCGGGCCTCAGGGCGGCCAGGGCGGCGCACGGATCACCGCCGGGACGGTGGAGCGCCTGGAGGGCCAGACGCTGGTCATCAGCGGCAACAGCCAGCAGACCCGGGTGGCGCTGACTGCGCAGACGCAGATCCTGAAGCAGGCAGCGGGAACGACGGCCGATCTGAC
>DASTZM010000077.1:0-9523 GCA_035764305.1 Chloroflexota bacterium
GCGGTGCGCGCCGCGGCGCGCGACCTGGCGCGGGCGGCCGGCATCGCCGACGGCCTGTGCGCGGTGTACGTTCCGCACACCACCGCCGGGTTAACGGTGAACGAGAACGCCGATCCGGACGTCGCGGCGGACGTGCTGCGCTGGGCGGAGGAGCTGCTCGGGGACGAAGCGCGCTTCCGGCACTGGGAGGGGAACTCCGGCGGGCACATCCTGTCGAGCGTCTTCGGCAGCTCGCTCACCCTGCCTCTGGCGGGGGGCGAGCTGGCGTTGGGGCGCTGGCAGGCGATCTACCTGGTGGAGGGAGATGGCCCGCGCGAGCGCACGCTCCGCGTGACCGTCCTGGGGTAATGCCGCGAGCGCCGCGGCCGGGCGGCAAAGCGGCAAGGCGGCCACCGGCCATCTCTATAGAAAAGGAGAGCAGAGTGACGGAGCGAGGCGAGCGACGGCTGCTGCGCGAGCGGTGTACCGAGCAGACGGTCAGAGAGCACCTGATCCCGCGCGAGGCGTGGCGCCCCTTCCCGCGGGCGGTCGACCGCGAGGCGTGGACCGGGCTGGCTGCGGAGACGCCGCGGCGTCTGGTTGAGCGGGGCGCGCGCCAGCTCGGCCGGTCCTGGGAGGAGCTGCCGGCGACGCTGTTCCTCGAGTTCCGGCGAAACGGGAATCGCAGCCGCTACGAGCAGCGCCACTTCGCGCGGCGCCGGGCGCTGGCGGACCTGGTCGTGGCCGAGTGCGCCGAAGGGGAGGGGCGCTTCCTGGACGACGCTCTCAACGGCATCTGGGCGCTGTGCGAGGAGAGCTTTTGGGGCGTCCCCGCCCACAACGCGCGCCACTCGCCCCGCTTTCCGCAGTCCGGCCTGCCTGATACCTCCTTCCACGAGGTTGACCTGTTCGCAGCGGAGACCGCGGCGTTGCTCGCGTGGACGCACTACCTGCTGGCCGAAGAGATAGAGCGGCGCGCGCCCGAGGCGCGCCTGGTGCCCGACCGGATCGTGCGCGAGGTGCAGGCGCGCGTGCTGGCGCCGTACCGCGCGGTTGACGACTGGGTCTGGCTGGGCAACGTTCGCCGGCCGGTGAACAACTGGAATCCGTGGATTCACTCCAACGTGCTGGCCGCCGCCCTGCTCCTGGAAGCGGATGAGGTCGTCCGCCGGGACACGGTGCTGCGAGCAATCCGCTGGCTGGACGTCTTCCTGGATGGGTACGACGACGATGGCGGTTGCGACGAGGGACCCAGCTACTGGGGCCGCGCCGGCGCGAGCCTCTTCGACTGCCTCGAGTGGCTGCGCTTAGCGTCCGGCGGCGCGCTCGACGCGTACGACGCGCCGCTGGTGCAGGAGATCGGGCGCTACATCTACCGCGTCCACATCGCCGACGCCTGGTACGTCAACTACGCCGATGCCTCGGCCAAGGTCCACGCCGAGGGTGACCTGATCTACCGGTACGGCAAACGGATCGGCGACGCACGCATGATGGCGCACGGCGCGTACGCCGCCCGCCTGGAGCGCGAAGCCGGGACGGACCGATCGGGTGTGGCGTCAATCGGGCGCCGCCTGCCCGAGCTGTTCAACGAGGTGGAGCTACTCGCGGCGGACGCAGCCCCGCCCCTCGTGCGCGAGGCATGGCTGGACGGAATCGAAGTTCTGTGTGCGCGCGAGCGCGAAGGCTCAACCGACGGACTCTTCGTGTCCGTGAAGGGCGGCCACAACGCCGAGTCGCACAATCATAACGATGTAGGCAGCTTCGTCGTGGCACTCGACGGCCATCCGGTGCTGATCGACGTCGGAGTAGAAACGTACACACGCAAGACCTTTAGCACCGACCGCTACACGATCTGGACGATGCGCAGCCTTTACCATAACCTCCCGTCACTCGACGGTGCGGAGCAGGCTCCCGGGCGGCAGTTCACAGCCAAGGACGTGACGGCCCAGGTCAATGATTCAGTTGCTGGTCTTCAGCTTGACATAGCAGACGCATATGCCCCTGAGGCCGGGATCGAAAAGTGGAGGCGCGGTGTACGGCTCGATCGTGGCGGACGTCAGGTGGTGCTTGAGGACGACTACGAGCTGCGTGCGCAGCCGAAGTCGCTGACGCTCCACCTGATGGCCTCCGGCCCGGTGGACATCTCCACAGCCGGCTCGCTGCGGTGCGCGACGCCGACCCGGCCACTCGAAGTGGCGTACCCGGCCGACACCTTCACGGCGCGGGTGGAGGAGATCGCCATAGAGGATGCGCGCCTGGGGCCGGTATGGGGCGAGCGCGTCTACCGCGTGATCTTGGAAGCCAGGGCACCGGCGCAGCGCGGCAGCTGGCGCCTCACCATGCGCGCTGCCGGCTGAGGCGGCCTACCGCTCCGTCACGGTGACCGTCGTATCTGTACGCAGAAGCACCTCGGGCTTCAGCGCGGTGCCCAGCCCGGGGCCTTCGGGCGGATAGACGAAGCCGTTCTCGATCCGCGGCAGCGCCGTCACCAGCTCGGCGTACCAGCCGTGGATGTAGGCGCGCACCGTCTCCTGGACGTACACGTTGGTCACGGCGAAGTCCAGGTGCACGTCGGCGACGTAGTTCACCGGACCGGTGCAGTCATGCGGCGCGATGGGCAGGTGGTGCGCTTCTGCCAGGTTGGCGATCTTCTTCGCCTCCGACAGCCCGCCTACCCAGCCGCAGTCGAGCATGACGATCGAGACGGCGCGCTTCTCCATCATCTCCCTGAAGGCGTAGCGCGTCGCCAGCGTCTCGCTGGCCGTCGTCGGCACGTGGGTCGACGCCTTGAACTCGGCCAGCGCGTCAAGATTGTCCATCCGGATGGGGTCCTCGAACCACAGCGGGTCGAAGGGCTCCACCGCCTTGGCGATCCGGATGGCGGACGGCAGGTTCCACACCGAGTGCATCTCGAGCGCGACGTCCATCTGATTGCCCACCGCATCGCGGATCTGGCGGAACGGGGTCAGCCCGCGGTCGATCTGCTCGGCCGTGATCCACTGGCCGTGCGTCTCGGGACCAAACTGGTCGAAGGGCCAGATCTTCATCGCCGCGACCCCCTCCGATAGGAGATCCCTGGCCAGCTTCCCGGCGTCGGTCTTCCAGGCGTCCAGGTCCTCGTAGGGGCCCGCTGCGCGGCCGTCGGTATAGGTCGCATCCACCCCCGCCGGCTTGGCGCCGCCGTAGCGGTAGCCGGCACAGGTGTTGTAAATGCGGACCTTGTCATACGTCGGGCCGCCCAGCAGGCGGTAGACGGGCAGCTGCTGCGCCTGGCCGAACAGGTCCCACAGCGCGATGTCGATCGCCGAGATGCCCTGGATCTCGGCCGATCGCAGGCCCGACTGGCCGCCCGCGCGGTACAGCACGCGCCAGTGGCGCTCAATGGCGAACGGATCCTGACCCAGCAGGTACGGCGCGGCGACCTTGTGGACGAACGACTCGGTCGTGTCCACCAGGCGCCACGTGTCGCCGAGGCCGACCAGCCCCGCGTCGGTGTGGACGCGCACGAACAGCGTGTTGGGGTGCTCGGCGACGCGGACGGTCTCGACGGCGGAGATCTTCATGCTCGTACTCATGCTCAGGGCGCGGCGTCTCCGAAGTAGTTGAGCGGGCGGGACCGGTCCTGTGCCGGGTGGTAGGCCAGCCGGGCGATCGCCGCCTCGAAGTCGTCGACCAGCACCGCCGGCGGTCGGAGCAGGAGCGTGCCCGTCGTCGCGTCGATCACCAGCAGCTCCACGGTATTGCGGAGCGGTCCGACCATCGGCTGGTCGGGGGCGTCGGCCATCACCCGGTCCTGGGTGCGGGCGAGCACTAGCCACGCCGGGCGTTCGGCCAGCACGTCCTCACTCGGCGCCGCGACGCCTCCATCGACCGACGAGCCGGGCCATTCGGGCCCCAGGTGGCGCGCGGTGACGAGCCGCACCGATAGAACCTCGACGGCGGGGTACTCTCGCCCCAGCAGCGCGCGCGTGAAGCCCAGTGCGTTGGCCGCCGCGCCCTCGGGCGCGCTGAACGCCCGCGGCCCCTCGTCCAGGCGGTAGCGCTCGGGGCGGCCCGGACGCGGCCACGCGCCCTGCGCCGCGTCGAGCCATGCGTGCCGGCCGCTCAGCAGCGCCTCGAACGCCCTGGCGTCTGCCTCGGCGACGTTGCGGCCATTCGCCGGCGCGGACGTGACGACCGCCGGGACCGGAGACAGTGCTGGCGCGGCCGGGACGCCGGCGCGCGCGGCGGACGAGGCCGGAAGGTGGGCGACCAGAATCGGGGCAAGAGCGCCGAGCAGCTGGCCGGCGAGGTACAGGGCGAGCGCCGCGACCGCCAGCGGCGCCGCCAGTGGGAAGATCCCCTGCAGGGCCGCGTAGGTGCGCGTGACGGGTGCGGGCGATCGCACGGGGGTGTGCCTAGGTTACTCCGCCGGCGGCCCCAGCGCCGAAGAGGCGTCGTCGGCCGGCGGCGACAGCGGCAAGCGAACGTGAAAGGTCGTGCCCTGATTCGGCCCGGGGCTCTCGGCCCAGATAGCCCCTCCGTGCCGCCGGGCGATCTCGGCGCAGATGAACAATCCCAGCCCGAACCCGGTTGCCTCGCTCGCCTCGGCGCTCTCGCCGCGCGAGAAGGCCTCGAAAATGCGCGAGCGGCGCGGATCGGCCACACCCTGCATCGCGTCGTCTCCGCCCAGACCAATCCCTTCGTCTCGCACCGACAAGAGTGCTTGACTACTCTCGTCCTGGCCGACGCGCAGCTCGACCACACCGCCGGCAGGCGAATACTTGACGGCATTGCTCAACAGATTCGTGAGCAGCTGGTCCAGCCGCGTGCGATCCCATTCACCGGGAAGGGTCTGCACCATTTTCGCCAGGGAAAAGGTATGGCGTGCACCCGGTGTGTCGGTAGCCGCTTCGGTCGTGATCGTGTCCCTGAATCGCTCGAACGTCTCGGTGGCCAGCGCCACAAGGTCGAGCGGCTCGGGCTGCAGGGCGAAGCGACCAGCTCGCACGCGCGACACGTCAAGCAGGTCCGTGACCAGCCGATCGAGTCGGTCGATCTGACCCACCATAATGGAGAGCGCGCGGCGCAGCCACGCTTCCTCGAGCGGCTGGCCGGTTGCCGCCGCGCGGTCCAGGCGGCGCGCGATGGCCTGCGCGTAGCCCTTCAGCGGCGTGAGCGGCGCCTTGAGCTCGTGCGACGCGAGCGAGACGAACTGCTCGCGCAAGCGCAAGGCGTCCTCCAACCGCTGGGCGGTGTCGCGCTGCGCCTCTAGCAGGAGTGTGTTCTCGATGGCGACGGCGGCGAGAGCGGCCAACCCGGTCAATGCTTCGATTCCCGTCGGCGTGAAGGCGTTCGGCCGGTGGGCATTCACGTACAGCACGCCCGTCGTCTGGGGCTGCTGCTCCTCCCCCGCCCCCTGGCCGCCGCGCCGGGCGATCAGCGGCAGCGCCACCAGCGCGTGGATGCCCGACTCGGGGACGACCGGATTGATGCGCGGATCGGCGCTCGTGTCCTGGATGACAAGCGTCTCACCTGTCTCGATGACGTGGTGCGTCATCCCGCTGGGCCGCGGACGAACGTCGCGTGCTGGCGCGTAGCCGTACAGCGCGGCCACGCGCAGCTCGCCGGTCGCGTCGTCAAGCAAGTATGCGGTCGCCGAATCACCGCCACCGATCCGCGGCGCCTCCCGGAGCAGCAGGTTGAGCTGCTCCTCGAGCGTCGGGGCGGTGACGAGCGCGGCGGCGATGCGCCAGGGATCGGGTGTGGTCACGTGGGGATCGCGTCGGGGGTCGCGTGGGGCGTCGGAGGGCTGCTCGCTCCCCTATTGTCCTGGAAACGGCGTCCGGCGCCTAGGACCCAGCGCACGTCCGCGATGAGCCGAGCTAGGCGTCCGCCACCGAGCCGTCGGCAAACGTGTACTGCGAGCGGAAGTCGGCGACGTAGGGGTGCTTCGCCGCCTCGGCCTCGTTCAGCTCGACGCCCAGGCCGGGGGCGTCGCACAGCTCGGCGAACCCCTTCGCCACCTTCCACTGGGTCTCGATCACGTCGTAGCGCCACTCCACGCCCAGCGGGTGCTCCTGGATGGTGCAGTTGGGCGTGGTCGCGTCGACGGTGAAGTTGGCCGCGGTGAGCACCTCTGAGGAGGCGCCGTGCAGCGCCACCTCGACGAACTTGGCCTCCGCCATCGCGGCGATCTTCTTGGTCTCCAGGATCCCGCCGTCGTGGGAGACGTCGGGCTGGATCACCGTCACGGCGCGCTGCTGGATCAGGTCGTTGAAGCCCCACTTCGTGAACAGACGCTCGCCCGTCGCCAGCGGCACGGGGCTGCGCTCGGCCACCCACGCCAGCGTCGCCAGATCCTCGGGCTGGGTGATCTCCTCGATCCACAGGGGGCGCGCGGGCGCCACCTGGCGCGCGAAGTCGACCGCCATCGTCGGCGTGAGCAGACCATGGGCGTCGATCAGGATGTCGTTGTCGTCGCCCAGCAGCTCCCGCATGCGCGTGAACGCCGCCGCGCCCAGCCGCACGTCCCGCGTCGGGTGCACGACCCCGTCCTTGACCGCGATGGGCCCGCTCTTGATGGCGGTGTAGCCCAGATCCAGCAGCTCCTGGATCCGCTTCAGACCGCCCTCCGAGTGCGGCGAGGCGTGCGAGTACAGCCGTATGCGGTCCCGCGCGGCGCCGCCCAGGAGCTGCCAGACCGGCTTGCCCGCCTCCTTCCCCTTGATGTCCCACAGCGCCATCTCGATGGCCGAGATGGCGCTGTTGAGCACCGGGCCGCCCCGCCAGCGCGGGTAGCGGTACATCGCCTGCCACAGCCACTCGATGCGCAGCGGGTCCTGCCCGATCAGAAAGCGCTCGTGCTCCTCGATGGAGGCGACGATGGTCTGCGCCTTGGAGGTGACGGTCCCCTCGCCCAGCCCCTCCAGCCCCGGCTGGTCGGTGTAGATCTTGACGAAGACCCAGTTCCCGCCGCGCGGGCTGGTGGAGACGACGAACGTCTTGAGGCCGGTGATCTTCATGGCCGGCTACTGTAGCCCGCGGCCCCTGGCGCGACGGCTCGGCCCGGTGGCGCGGCGGCTACCCCGACGCCAGGGACTCGAGGAAGGGTTCCTCCCGGCCCCGCGCCGGCGCGGCCAGGCCGTAGCGCCGGGAGAGATGGAGCGCCAGGCGCCGCGCCAGCTGCGCGCGCGCGTCGGCGTACATCTCGCGCCGGCGCACCAGGAAGTCCCGCAAGAGCGTGGCGTCGTCCGCGCCCAGCGCGAGCGCCGTGGCACCACCCTGGGCCGCGGCGCTGGTGGATCCGGCCGGCGGCGCCTCCAGGGCCGCCGGCCGCGCCGGCAGTCCCGGCAGCTGGTCCAGGCGCTGACGCTTCGTTTCCCGCACGACGATCGTCCCCGCGGCGAAGTCGCCCAGGCGCTTGGCCCGGTCGTTGAGCAGCATCACCACCGACCCGAGCACCGCCCCGAAGGGCGGCGCGTCGACGATCCGGACCAGGTTGCGCACGACGGCATCGCCGGGGCGGATGGGGTAGCCGTTCTCGCGGATGACGCGGATCCCCAGTGCACGCTTGCCGGGGGTCTGTCCGCTCCAGACGATCTCGAAGACGATGTAGTAGCCCCACAGCAGGAAGAAGCCGACCAGCGCCACCAGGATGATCGACGCGACGACCAGCCACGGGCCGGCGCTGCCTAAGCGGTCGAAGGCGTCGGCGAGCGACGCCAGGAAGTTGACCACCGCGACGGCGAAGAACAGGACCGCCTGGATGGCGGTATCGATCAGCGCGGCGGCGGCCCGGGAGCCGATCCCCGCGATGTCGAAGGCCAGGCTGACGCGCTCCGGCGTGAGGACGCTGTAGTCGTCCTGCCCGGCGCCGCCCGCGCCAGAGGCGCGGCCCTCCCGGTAGGCTTCCCCCTGGGACTGCGGGGGAGATGCCGTCACTGGCGCAGTTTATCGCCACCCGCCGGGAGGAATGGGGCTACCTCGAGGCGCTGCTGGCGCGCGCCGAGGGGGGCGGACTGCGCCGCCTCTCCGCCGAGGAGATCGAGACGCTGGGCCGAGGCTACCGACGCCTGGTGAGCGACGTGGCGCTGGCCCAGCGCGACTTCCCACACGATCAGCTGACCCTCTGGCTGAACGCGCTGGCGGCGCGGGCGCACCTGCGCCTCTACCAGTCGCCGGGAGGAAGCTGGCGCCGCCTGGCGCGCTTCTTCCTGATCGGTTTCCCGCGGCGGTTCCGCGCCGCGTGGCGCTACGTCGCCGTGGCAGCGGCGCTGCTGCTCCTCCCCGCGGCCGCGGGGTATCTCGCGGCGCTGGCCACCGAGGAGGCGCGCGTCGCGCTCGTGCCGGCGGCGGCGCGCTCGCTGATGGAGCGGGGCGAGACGTGGACGAAGATCGAGGGCACGCTCCGCCCTGCGATGGCGGTCGTGCTGTTCACCCACAACATCGGCGTGAGCTTCTACGCCTTTGCCGGCGGGATCTGGCTGGGGCTGGGCACCGTCTACACGCTGGTCCTGAACGGGGTCTACCTGGGCGCCATCCTGGGCGCCAGCGCGCACTACGGCGTCGGCCACCTCCTGGCCGATTTCGTCTCGGCGCACGGGTACATCGAGATGACGTGCATCGTCATCGCCGGGGCGGGAGGCCTCCTGGTCGGGCACGCCCTGCTGCGGCCCGGGCCGTACCGGAGAAGGGACGCGGCGACGCTGGCGGGACGACAGGCGATCGAGCTGGTGCTGGGGACGCTGCCGGTCTTCGTTGTAGCCGGTCTGGTGGAGGGCAATGTGTCTCCCAGCCCCCTGCCAACCGAGGTCAAGCTTGCTCTTGGCCCGCTTCTCTGGGTCGGGCTCCTGTGCTGGGTGCTTCTCGTCGGCAGGCCGCGTCCCGCACGGGCCTCCCTCAGATCCGGCCGCGCTGCTTGATCTCGAGGTAGGCGTCGATCAGGCCCGGGCTGAGCCGATCAGCATCGGTGTCCAGCGTATGGACACCCCGCTGCGCCAGCGTGGCTAGCACCGCCGCGCGCTCGTCCAGCAGGCGCTGCGCGACCATCTTCTCGTACAGCCCCTGCGTGCTCTCGGGCGCGGCCAGGGCAGGACGCGACACCGTAGGGTCGCCCAGCGTGACGCACACCACCAGGTGGTGCCGCCCGGCGCGCAGCAGGTTGGCCACCAGCGAGGTCGACGATTCACGGTCGGCCAGGTCGGTGAACAGCACGACCAGCGAGCGGCGCAGGTTGCGCGCGGCGAGGAACTGGAGGGCCAGACCGTGATCGGGCTCGACCGGCTCGGGCTGCAGCGCGTACAGCGCGTCGACGACCCGCAGGAAGGCGCGCCGGCCCCGCGTCGGCGGCAGGAACGTACGCACTTCGTCGGCGTATGCCAGCAGCGAGACTCGGTCGCCGCGCAGCCCCGCGACGTACGCCAGGAGCAGCGCGGCGTTGACGACGTAGTCGATCTTCGCCAGGCCCGAGGCCACCTCGCCCTCGACGAGCTGCGCTGCCTCGTCCTCTGCCGGCAGCGCCGCCCGCGCCCCCATCAACCGCCCTGCGTCAAGCATCAGCACG
>DASTZM010000078.1:0-2465 GCA_035764305.1 Chloroflexota bacterium
CCCTCGTCCATGATCTCCAGAACACCCTTCTCGAAAAGGTGCGCCGGGTTCACTGGTCCCGAAGGAAAGTCGCGCGAGTCGCGGTACGAGTCCTCGCGCCCGTCACGCTCCCGGTAGTCGCGCCCGCTGCGCGGCTCGCGCGGCTCGCGCAGGTCCCGGCTGTCCGGAGCGTCGCCGTCGCTATCTGGCTCGGCCTCGCGCTCGACCACTTTCTCGGCCACACGCTCGGCACGCGGGGCGCGCTCTTCTCGGCCCTCGCGCGGCTCGCGGCTCTCGCGGGCGCCATCCCGAGCGCTGTCGCGCGGAGCGCGGCCATTGCGGCTGGCGCCGTTTCGTGGTGCGCGCGAGGCGGTACGGCTGGTCTGCATCAGGCGGAAGATCAGCTCTTGCCGATTGAGGTCCTCGATGCCGCTGACCTCCATCTGGGACGCGAGCTCCCGCAGCTCCTCCAAGGACTTGTTCTCTAGCTCGGTGTATTGCACTGTGGCCTCTCCTGCGCCGGTGCGACCGGATCGCAGTGGTAGTGGGGAATAGGCGCTGCCGCGTAGCTGCGCTGCCGGCAGGTATGGGCGGTTGAGCGTGGGCTCCGGTTGGGTTGGGGAGTCGGGGACTCGGGTCGCTAACCCGGTCTCACGCGACTGCTACCCGCTAGAACGATAGCACCCTTATCAAAGGGAAGTCAACTAGCGGGCGACGAGTACCTTTTCCGCGGCCTTCTCGGTGGCCCTGTCGGGCGCGACCGCGACCTCCGAGAGCGGCAGCGCCTCCTGCTCCCCTTCCAGCCGCCGCTCGCGGCACGCCGCGACGAAGTCCCGGAACAGCGGATGCGGGCGGTTGGGGCGTGACTTGAACTCGGGGTGGAACTGCGTCCCGACGAACCACGGGTGGTCGGCAAGCTCGGCAATCTCGACCAGCCGGCCGTCAGGCGAGAGGCCGCTGAACACCATGCCGTGCTCCTCCAGGGTGTCGCGGTAGGAGTTGTTGAACTCCAGCCGGTGGCGATGCCGTTCGTAGACCACGTCGGTGCCGTACGCGTCGGCAGCGCGCGTGCCGGGCTGCAGATGACAGGGGTAAAGGCCCAGGCGCATCGTACCGCCCTTGTCGGCGTCGGCCGCCTGGTCCGCCATGTAGGCGATCACCGGGTGAGTCGTATCGGGCACGAACTCCTCACTGTTGACCACGTCGGTGCGCAGCGCGTGGCGCGCGAGCTCGATCACCGAGCACTGCATCCCCAGGCAGAGGCCCAGGAATGGCAGGCCACTCTCGCGCGCGTGGCGGATCGCCATGATCTTGCCCTCAGTCCCGCGGCTGCCGAAGCCGCCCGGAACGACCAGGCCCCGCACGTCGGCCAGCGCCTTCGCCACGGCGCGCCCGGGATGAAGCTTCTCCTCCGCCTCGAGCTCCTCGGAGTTGATCCACTTCAGTTCGAGCTGCCGGTTGTGGAACGCCGCCGCGTGGCGGAGCGCCTCGGTCACGCTGATGTAGGCGTCGTGGAGCTGCGTGTACTTCCCCACCAGCGCGACGCGCAACGGCGTCGTGCTGCGCTCGACGGCGTCCAGCATGGCGGTCCATGCCGTCATGTCGGGCTCCGACGCACCGACGGACAGACCCATCTCCTCCACGATCAGGCGGCCGATCCCGGCTTCCTCCAGGACGAGCGGCACCTTGTAGATCTCGTTCAGCGTCGGCAGCGAGGCCACGGCGTGCGCGGGCACATCGCAATACAGCGCGATCTTCTCTTTAATATCGGCAGAGACCTCGTAGTCCGAGCGGCACAGGATCGCGTCCGGCTGGATGCCGACCCGGCGCAGCTCCTGCACCGAGTGCTGCGTGGGCTTAGTTTTCAGCTCGCCCGTGGCACCGAGCTGTGGCACGAGTGTGACGTGGATGTAGAAGACGTTGCGTCGACCCACGTCCTTACGCATCTGCCGGATGGCTTCCAGGAACCACTGCGACTCGATGTCGCCCACCGTGCCGCCTACCTCAACAATCACGACGTCGGCATTCGTGCGCGCGCCGACGCGGACGATGCGCTCCTTGATCTCGTTCGTGATGTGCGGGATGGTCTGGATCGTGGCGCCGAGGTAGTCGCCGCGCCGCTCCTTGCGGATCACCTCGGCGAAGATCTGCCCCGTGGTGACGTTGCTGTCGCGAGTGAGGCTCTCGTCGGTGAAGCGCTCGTAGTGGCCCAGGTCCAGGTCGGTCTCGGCACCGTCGTCGGTGACGAAGACCTCGCCGTGCTGATACGGGCTCATCGTTCCAGGGTCAACGTTGATATAGGGATCCAGCTTCTGGATGGCGACTCGCAAGCCGCGGCTCTTGAGGATGCAGCCCAGGGACGCGACGGTGATGCCCTTGCCCACCGACGAGACGACGCCGCCCGTGACGAAGATGAACTTGGGCACGCTCAGGCTCCTCCTTGGGGGGCGAGGATCGCGACGCGGGTCTGGGCCGCCAGACCGGTC
>DASTZM010000079.1:0-7119 GCA_035764305.1 Chloroflexota bacterium
CGCCGCCGCCGCCCAGGACGTCGCCGTACTGCCATGGAACGACCTCCCCGCCGTCGAGCGCTTCCTCGACAAGCACGCCGAAGACACCGCCGCGCTCATCATGGAGCCCATCCTCTGCAACACGTGCGTCATCAAGCCGCACGCTGGCTACCTCGAGGGGGTGCGCGCCCTCTGCGACCGCCACGGAGTCGTCCTGATCTTCGACGAGGTCATCACCGGCTTCCGCGTTGCCCTCGGCGGCGCCCAAGACCTGCTCGGCGTCACCCCCGACCTCGCCGTCTACGCCAAGGCGCTCGGCGCCGGATACCCCATCGCCGCGCTGGCCGGCAAGCGCGAGATCATGCGCCTCCTGGGCGGCCCCGTCCTCCACGGCGGCTCGTACAACACCAACGTCGTCAGCACCGTCGCCGCCCTCCACGCCCTCCAGGAGCTCGAGCAGCAGGACGGCGCTGCCTACGGCCACATGGAGCGCCTCGGCACCGCCCTCATGAACGGCCTGCGCCAGCTCGCCAAGAAGATCGGCAACAAGCTCCTCGTCCAGGGGCTCCCCACCGTGTTCAACACCTGCTTCACCGACCGCCCCGAGATCGCCGACTACCGCGATTACGCCCAGCACACCGACGCCGAGTGCCTGAAGCTCTTCCTGAAGGTCCTTCAGGATCACGGCGTGCGCGTCACCAGCCGCGGTACCTGGTTCCTCTCCACCGCCCACACCGAGCACGACGTCGCCGACACCCTCGCCGCCGCCGAAGTCGCCCTCCGAGCGGTCCAAGAGTGACGCGCCCCCTTACGACTCACCAGAAGATCGCCGCCGTCTACGCCGCCGGTTTCTTCGTCATCACCCTCCTCGACTTCCTCCCCGGCGTCAAGGACGACCGCGGCTACCTCTTCGGCCTTTTCCACCTCGATCCGATCGACGACGTCGTCCACGGGCTCTCCTTCCTGTGGGCCGCCCTCGCCGCCTGGCGCTCCGAACGCGCCTCGATCCGCTACTTCCGCCTCTTCGGCGCCTACTACACCGCAGACGCCATCCTCGGGCTGCTCACCGGCTGGGCCGTCCCCGAGCTGCTCGTCAACTGGTCGATCGCGCCCAACTACAACCCCGCCGACGTGCTCGGCAACCTGCCGCCCAACGTCCCGCACTTCATCCTCGGCCCCGCCGCCCTGGCGTTCGGCTTCCTGCTCAAGCCGCTCAGGTCGTCCCCAGAGCCGGCGCGAACGTAGCATACCACGTATTCGTGAGCAGCCCGTCCGGGTCGTAGCGCCGCTTCGCCGCGAAGAACTCGCGCACGTTCGGGTACGCCCGCTCCAGCTGCTGCGCCGTGTAGTGCAGCTGGTACGGCAGGAAGAATCGCCCGCCCACGTCAGCCGCCGCGTCGATCAGCGACCGCGTCAGCCGCTCCATCGCCGCGTTCCCGCCCGCGTCGGTCCGCTGGTTGACGTACAGCACCAGCGAGAACGCATCCCGCGGCGCATACGTCAGCGCCACGTCCTCCCCCGCCACGACACGCACCGAGGCGTTGAGCACGTTCGCCCGCTGCTCCTTGAAGATCCGCCGCGCCGCGTCGACGAACCCTGCGAACCGCTCGCGCGGGATGAAATACTCGTGCAGGATGTCCGTCTCTCCGGGCAGCCGGTTGCGCAGATACGGCACCGAGTCGTGCATCGGCTCGTTGCGCGAGACCAGGCACACCTTGCTGGCCGGATCGCTCGCCTGCGCCGCCGCCCGCGGCACCGCAACGCCCGCCGGCAGCGTCGTGACCGTGCACCCCTCGATCTTCGGCTCGACGTTCTTCTCCGCCCACCACTTGGTCCACATCGCCGGCCCACGCCACTTGGACAGGTTGAAGACGAACCGGCGCAGCCCCACCATCGATACCTCGCCCAGCGCCGGCAGGTCGGGCACGCTCGCCGCCGGGACGCCCGTGTCCCGATACAGGTACAGGATCATCTCGTCCAGCAGCGTGTCCGGCGCCGTCGAGAGGTGCCCGTAGAACAGCGCCACCGACCCGTCGCCGTTCAGCTCCTCGCGCCAGACCCGCTCGAAGTCCTTCGCCGCGATCGTCCGCCGCTCCGAGTGGTAGAGCACGTTGTCCACCACGTCCAGCTCCGCCTCCAGGATCACCCCGAACAGCCCGTAGCCCCCCACGACGTGCCGGAACAGCGCCTCGTTCTCCGTCCGGCTCGTCCGCACCACCGTCCCGTCCGGCAGCATCACCCGCACCCAGCGGATCGAGCCCGCCAGCGCCCCGGCGTGGTGGTCCATCCCGTGCGCGTTGACCGAGATCGACCCGCCCACCGTGAAGATGTCCGTCGACTGCATCGCCTTCACCGCGAAGCGCGGGTGCAGCGCGTTCTGGATGTCGTGCCACGTCGCCCCCGCCTGCACCACCATCGTCTTGGCGGCCGCATTGACCGCGACCCGATTGAGCCCGTTCATGTCCAGCACCACGCCGTGCCGGTTGAAGGCGTGCCCGCCCATCGAGTGACGCGCCCCGGCCATCGAGACCCCCAGCCGGTTGGCGCGCGCGTAGGCCAGCGCGCGGCGCACGTCCTCCTCCGAGGTCACCCGCACCACGCCGTGCACCGGCGTGCGGTCCAGGCAGCTCGCGTCGTTCAGCGCGCCGCCCCGCTGCGCCCACGTCAGCCCGCCTCCATCGGCCGGCGGTGCCGCCGCGACCGGCGCGCCGCCGGACTGCGGCAGGATCGCTCCGCAGTCCTTCTCCCCCGCCGGCCCCGCCGCCAGCGTCCACGCCGTGCGCGCGGCGGCGCCCACCACCGCCAGCGCGGCGACCCCTGCGACTAGGGTCCGCCGCCCGGGCCGCAAGGCTGAGCTACACCCAGGGGAACGCGAACGTCGGCTGGTTGGCGTACCGCTGCATGTCGATCGTCAGCCGCGTCCCCGCCCCCGGCGCCAGCCGCACGGTGAAGTGCGAGTGATCGACCTGGACGTCCTGCTCGCGCGGCGCCTCGCGCTGCTGCGCACGCCGCACGCTTGGCCGGCCGAAGAGCATGCCCTGCGAGTCCTCGGCCGATCCAGGGGCCGCCTCGGCGCGCACGCGCGTGATCTGATGCTCGGCATACGCACCGCCCTGCACGATCACCGTGCGCGCCTCAACCGGGTCCAGGTTGACCAGCTGCACCGTCACCTGGTTCTCGCTGATCTTCTCCACCAGCGCACCGACGTGCTCGGGCAGCCCTGCCCGGCGCCGCGCGGGATCGAAGTACCGCACGCGCGCGTGCAGCGCGTGCACGTCGCGACCGGTGGGGATCCCACCCAGCATGAGCTGGATCAGCCCGCCCACCGTGGTGCCCGGGTTGAAGGCGTTCATGTCGTCCGACATCGTCATGTCGGGTGAGCGGTGGTCGGCGCGCATGCCCTGCACCTTGCGCCGCAGCGCCTCCAGCTCCCCTGCCAGCACCGTCTCGGGATAGGAGGGGTCGTCCCCGTCCAGGAACTTCACCCAGCGCGGCGTGTCGCCCGCCATCTCCAGGAAGGAGCGGTCCATCGTCCAGTACCACAGCGCCTGGGCGCTCGGCGCGAACTTCTGCGGCCGGTACTCGTACCAGCCCTCCGGCCCCTTCTCCGGCAGGTCGTCCAGCGTCTCGCCCTTCTGCAGCTTCTCCAATCGGTCCAAACGCCCGTACATGTGCGGGTAGAGCGTCTGGCCACCCTCCTGCTTCGCGTTGGCGTTGACCTTGTCGTACATCTTGCGCAGCAGGTCGAGGTATTCGCGATCGCCGGTGAACAGCAGCGCGTTGGCGAACGCGAACGGCGTGCGCGTGTGGTACGCGCGGTGCGCCACCTGCCCCTTCCAGGGAATCTGCATCACGGAGAAGCCCCACCCGTACACCCCGCCGTACCAGCCGTAGCCGCTCTCGACCTTCCCGTCGAGGCCCACGCTGGAGGGAATCAGCCCGTCGTTCTGGTGCGTACGCTCGACCCACGCGTCGACGTACTCGAGCATCCAATCGCGGTACTTTTCTTCGCCGGTCAGCGCGTACGCCACCAGCCCCAGCGTCGTCGCTCCCAGGTTGACGTGGTTGTCCCCCACCACGTCGTTGTAATCCCGGAAGTGGTCCAGCATCTCCTGGAAGGACGTCTCGCCATGCCCCGCGTCGAACCGGCCCGCCACGTCGATCGGGTCACCCGCCCAGTCCAGCCCCGCCGCCTTGCGCAGAAGCGGCCCGCCGCTCCCGCTGAAGAAGCTGCGGATCACCTTGTGCTCTTTGTCGTAGTTGGGGATGTACGGGTCGTCGCCCATGTACCAGCTCGCCCAGCGCCGCATGCGGTGCTTGAGCTTCTCGTCGTCCGGCGTCGACAGCCCCTGCAGGAAGACCACGCTCCACGCCTCGCCGTGGTGGAACCAGTCGAAGCAGCGGTGGAACTCCTGGTAGTACATCCCCTCCCGCCCGAGCTCCACTTCGGTCGTCTTGGCCTCGGTGTACTGGCGGAAGTGGCCGTCCAGCGCGTGCTGGTACAGCGCCAGGATCTTCTCGTCCGCCCCCAGCGCGTGCAGCACCGTCCAGTTCAGCACGTTCTCCAGCGCGTCGTCGGGGCCGTCATCGCCCGACCAGCGCGGCACGCACAGCAGGTAGCCGCGCTCGTCGAAGTACCGCGCGTAGAACTCCTCCACCGCGCGCGCCTGCGCGTCCAGCAGCTGCCGCTCCAGCAGCGCCCAGCGCGGCGCCGCCACCGGCGCGGTCGCTTCGATTACCGCGCCCTGGGTTGTGCTCCTGCCCGTTGCCATGTGGACCGTTCTCTCTCCTTGGATAGGGTGCGCAGTTTAGCCCTTCTTCGCGTACAGCGCGCGGAACTCGGGGAGCGTGCCGTCGTCCTGCGGCTCCCACCCCAGGATTTCCTTGTTAGCCGACAGATTCCACTTCTTCTCCGCGCCCTTGGAGACCCCGTAGAAGATCCCGAACGGGATGTGCTCCGCCTCGATGCACGCCGAAAAGAGCGACGCCGCGTCGCGCGGCGAGAGCCACCGGTTCTCCCCGGGCGCGTAGTCGCGCCCCGGCTCATCCCGGTTGTTGAAGTTGGCGATCCGGATGGCGAAGAACCGCACTCCCATCCGGTCGGCGTAGTACCGCCCCAGCGCCTCGCCGAATGCCTTGCCCGCGCCGTAGATCCCGTCCGGCCGCACCGGCAGTTCCGGCCGCGAAACGACCCCGTCCTGCTCGTTCAGCCCCGTCACGTGGTTCGTGCTGGCGAACACGACACACCCCACCCTGTTCAGGTGCGCCGTGTGCAGAACGTTGTAAATCCCGCGCATGTCGACGTCGATCGTCTTCTGCGCCAGCGCCGCCTGCGTCCCACCCCGTGCCTCCCACCCGATCGCCAGGTGAGCGATCGCGTCCACACCCCGGGTCGCCTCGATCAGCTGCTCGAAGTCCGCCGTGTTCGCCACTACCACCTGGTCGCCCGGCGCGGCGTCCTCTACTCGGCGCACGTCCAGCAGCCGCAGGTCGTAGCGATCCTTCAGGTGCGTGCGCAGCGCCTGCCCTACGCGCCCCCCCGCGCCCGTGATCAGCAGGCGCTTCCGCTTCGTGGTTCCCTCACTCACGCGCGGATGCTACGGTATCGCGGCGATGACCTCAGGAGCCAGAACCCTCCCGCGGAACGATGTGATGCGCGTCGGAATCGGCGTCGGCGGCGACGTCCCGGACGAGCAGCTGCGCCTCGCCGCCCAGATGGGATGCTCCGGCGTCGTCGTCCCCTCGCCCAGCTTCGGCGACGGCATGCGCTTCCCCTACGACGACCTCGCCCGCCTGCGCGAGCGCGTCGAGTCGTTCGGCCTCCGCCTCGAGGCGGTGCAGAACATGAACCTCAAGCTGTTCGACGAGATCCGCCTCGCCGGTCCCGACCGCGACCGCCAGCTCGAGAGCTTCCAGGAGACGCTGCGCAACCTGGGCCGCGCCGGCATCCCCATCTTCGCCTACAACTGGCGCCCCAACCGCCTCTACCGCACCGGCCACGTCGACACGCGCGCTGGGGCGCGCGGGACCGCGTTCGACGTCGATCAGCTCAAGGAGCCCGAGCTGTCCCACGGTCGCCCCTACACCGCCGACGAGCTGTGGGAGAACTTCGGCTACTTCACCAAGGCAGTCATGCCCGTCGCCGAAGAAGCCGGCGTCAAGCTCGCCCACCACCCCGACGACCCTCCGCTGCCCGACGGCCCGCACATCGGCGGCGTGCCGCGCGTCTTCAGCTCCTTCGAAGGCTTCAAGCGCGGCGCCGAGATCGCCAACAGCCCCAACTGGGGGCTGCTGTTCTGCATGGGCTGCTGGTCTGAGATGGGCGGGAACGACTACGTCCTCAACGGCCTGCGCTACTTCGGCGAGCAGCAGAAACTGTTCTACATCCACTTCCGGGACGTGCGCGGCACCGGCCACCACTTCCACGAGGTCTTCATCGGCGACGGCCAGGTCGACCTCGTCGGCGCGCTCAAGGTCCTGAAGGAGACCGGCTTCACCGGCTTCCTGATCGACGACCACACCCCCCACATGGAAGGCGACGGGGACAGAGGCTGGGGCACGCGCGGCCGCCTCTATCAAACCGGGTACATCCACGGCCTCCTTCGCGCCTTCAACGACCTGACCTAGCCGCCGTGGAGGGCGACGCCGCGAGGCTGGGCGCCGCGATCGCCGCGTTCCCGTCAGTCTCGCTGTGCGCCAGGCCGTCCCCACTCCAGCGCGCCGAGCGCTTCAGTCGCGAGCTCGGCGTCGAAGTCTGGCTGAAGCGCGACGACCTGCTCGGCCCGGCGCTCGGCGGCAACAAGGTCCGCAAGCTCGAGCTACTCCTCGGCAACGCTCTCGCGCAGGGCGCCGACTGCGTCATTACCTGCGGTGCCGCGCAGTCCAACCACGCCCGCCTCACCGCGGCGTGCGCGCGGCTGGTCGGGCTCGAGCCGTATCTCGTCCTGCGCAGCCTGACCGCGCCCGAGCAGCAGGGGAACCTCCTGCTCGACCGTCTCCTCGGCGCCCACGTCCAGATCGAGCCCGAGACGCGCTCGGTCGATCTCTACCCGGCCGCCGAGCGGCTAGCCGAGTCGCTGCGCGCGCAGGGCCGGCGGCCCTACTTCATCCCCGTTGGCGGGTCGGTCCCACTGGGCGACC
>DASTZM010000080.1:0-2878 GCA_035764305.1 Chloroflexota bacterium
GGACGATGGAAAAGTTCCTGGAGGTGTCGCAGAAGCTGACACGCGGCACCGAGCAGTACGGCTACGGCAACGGAGTCTCGTCCTTCAATAACGAGGGGCTCTCGGCGGGCTCGTACTTCGGCCAGCAGGCGTGGGACGACGCGAAGCGCAAGTGCCTGATGGACCAGCCGAACTCGATCAAGGGGCTGCAGTACTTCCAGGACGCGATCTGGAAGCAGCGCGTCGCGCCGTCGGGGGCGCAGTCGACGGCGCTGCGCGGCTCGGCGGCGAACGTGCTGTACACGGGCAAGATCGGCATGAACCCGGTGGGGCCGTTCAACCCGCCGAAGCTGGATTTCAAGTGGGGCATCGCGGCGCTGCCGTATTCCGGAGGTGGGAAGAACCAGAGCGCGCGGATCTGGCCGCATGGGCTGCACGTGGCGAAGGGCAAGAACGTGGACGCGGCGTGGGAGCTGCTGAAGTGGCTCTCCAAGCCGGAGAACGGCGGGCGTTTCCCGCTGACGGCGGGGCACGCGGTGTCGCCGCTGCTGAAGGGCGGGTCTGACATCGCACAGCGGTCGTACCTGCAGACGCACGGGGTGGACCCGAAGGCGTTCGCGCTGCAGGCGATCAACACCAAGCCCGCGGGGAACGGCCTGCTGCGCTACAAGTCGTGGCCGGACATCTCGAAGGAGCTGCTGCCGCTGTACACGAACGTGCAGAACAACGAGATGGCGGTGGGCGAGTACGCCAAGCGGGCGACCGAGGTGATCGACCGGCTGGCGGGGCCGAGCGCGAAGTAGGGTTAGCTGGAGCGCTGAGTCGGGCGGTGGACGCGGGCGCTTAGGCGCGCGACTTCCATGGCGAGGTAGAGCGCGTTGACCTCGTCCTGCGGGAGGGTGGCGGCGCGGGAGGCGATCTCGGCCGCGGCGGCGCGTGTGGGGCGGCCGCTCTCGGGGACGAGCGATAGGAGTCGGCGGAGCGCCGGGCTGACGCGCTCTCGCTGGGGGAGTACCATGGGTTTCAGCTACCTGGCAGCAGTGTGCTCCCGCAGAGGCGGCTGAACAAGGGGCAAGACCCGCGTTTCGGGGGAGGGAAAACCCGCTGTCCGGGTGCGCCGCGCGATGAGGCGGAAGAGTCCCTCGTCGGCGTCGAGGTCGAGGTCGACGTCGAGGTTGCGGGCGCCGATTCGGTGGTCATGCGGCGCACGGTGTAGGGGCTACAGTCGGACCCGCAGGAGAAGGAGTGACACGGCGGTGAGCTCGTTTCGCGAGGTGATGGTGCGCTTGCTGGGGCGGTGGCCGGAGCGCTGCGACCTGGAGGCGCGGGTGGAGGAGCGCGTGGAAGTGGGGGACGTCGTGCGCGAGCGCGTGACCTACCAGGTGGAAGCGGGGGAGCGCGTGCCGGCGTATGTGTTCGTCCCGGCGGGAGGGCTGGGCGGACGCGCCTGGAGCGGGATCTTCGCGCACCACCAGCATGCGGGCGAGTTCCACCTGGGCAAGAGCGAGGTGGCGGGGCTGGCGGGGAACGCCGAGCAGGCGTACGCGCTGGAGCTGGCGCAGCGCGGTCACGTCGTGCTGGCGCCCGACGCGATCGCGTTCGAGGAGCGCGGCGCGTATGGTGGGAGCCTCGAGTCGCCCGCGGACCGGTCGCGTCCCGGACCGGGAGCGGGCCAGCAGCGCGAGCGGTTCGAGTTCACCAAGCGCATCCTCACCGGGTCGTGTCTGCAGACCAAGATGGTGTGGGACATGCAGCGCGGCCTGGATTACCTCGCGTCGCGTGCGGAGGTCGATCCCGACCGGCTGGGCTGCATCGGCCACTCGCTGGGCGGGCAGCAGACGCTGTTCCTCGCGGCGCTGGACCCGCGGGTGAAGGCGGCAGTCTCGTCGTGCGGCTTCGCGTCGATGAGGACGGTGCTGCGCGATGGGATCAACCACAACTTCGGCGCGTACGTGCCCGACTGGCTCTCGCACGGGGACGTGGGGGACCTGCTGGGCGCGGCGGCACCGTGCGCCTTCCTGGCGTTCAACGGCGAGGCGGACCGCATCTTCCCGATCGACGGCGTGCACGAGACGTTTGCCGTGGCGCGCGGTGCGTACGAGGCGGTTGACGCGGGCGACCGGCTGGCACTGCGCGTGATGCCGGGGGGCCACCAGTTCTCCGATGCGATGCGCCAGGAGGCGTACGCGTGGCTCGAGCGCTGGCTGGCGGCGTAGGGAAGCGCGGGAGAGCTAGACGGGAGAGCTAGACGCGCATCAAGCGCGCGCAGAAGAGTGAGAACAGGCCGAAGGCGACGAGGCCGGCGGCGACGACTCCCAGCAGCAACGCACCGCCGGTGTGAGCGGCGAGGGCGGCGAGGGCGCCGTCGAGCCCGGTCTGTTCGTAGGCGCGCGCGTCGACGGCCGACTTGACGATCAGCACGCCGATGACGGAGAAGACGACGCCCCGCGCGGCGTGGCCGACGCGTCCGAGGAGGACGGCCAGGCGGGTGAGCTCTTTGGACAGGTGCCAGGACTCGAAGTCGCGCTGGAAGCGGGCGGTGTACGCCTCGTAGAGCTGGCCGAAACCGGCGCCGACGAACCACCCGACACCGAAGGCGCCGACGAGCCACGGTCCGCCGGGGAGGGCCAGGATGCGAGCCGTGAAGGGGACGCCGCCGCCCTGCGCGGACGGCGTCCCGAGGATGAGCTGCAGCGTGAAGGGGACCAACCCGGCGTAGGCGGCGAAGCTGCTGAGATAGCCGGCGCGCTGGGCTAGCCCCTTGGCGCTGGCGCCGCGGTTGAGCGGATCCAGGAAGGCGCGCACGAGTCCCCACAGGCTGTAGCCGACGAGGCCGATCACGATGAAGACGAGCAGCACGCGTCCCAAGGGGAGCTGCGCGACGCTCTCCACGGCGCCC
>DASTZM010000081.1:0-2058 GCA_035764305.1 Chloroflexota bacterium
GTTCTCGAAGCAAGCGCGATGGGTACCTCGCTGGTGATCGCGTCGGTGACCGCGGTCCTCAAGAGTCTGCTCGAGAACCGCCTCATCCAGCAGGACGCGCCCGCGAGCGTCGGCGACGTCTCGGTTACCGCCCTGCCGCCCGACCGCATCACCATCGGTGCCGACGAGCGCAGCCAGCTCAACCTCTTTCTCTACCGGGTGACGCCGAATACGCGGTGGCGGCGCGCGGAGGCGGCCGGCTCGGGCAACGGGCACCAGGTGATGGATGGCGCCGCCCCGCGCGCTGACGAGTCTCCACCCACTCCACCACCGCTGGCGCTCGACCTCCATTACCTGGTCACGGCGTACGGCGAGCACGACCTGCACGCCGAGATACTCCTCGGCTACGCGATGCAGCTTCTGCACGAGATCCCCGTTCTGACGCGCGAGCAGATCGAGAGCGCCCTCGCGTCCGCCAATGGCTCGAGCAGCGTGGCGCCGGCGGCCCTCGCCGCCCTCGCGTCGAGTGGGCTTGCCGACCAGGTCGAGCAGATTGGCGTGACGCCCGAGTTCACCAACACGGACGAAATGTCCAGGCTCTGGTCGGCGCTCCAGGCGCGTTACCGCCCGTCGGCCTCCTACAAGGTCGCCGCCGTTGTGGTCGACACACACGACACCCACGACGCGCGGGGCGCGCGCCAGAGCGCCGCCAGCGCGGGAAGATCGGCGTCACCCGCCCGGCGACGGTGAGCGCCGCCGCGCGCGCGTCCTCTCGCCCGTCCGCCAAGGTGGAACAGCGCCCCGGCGTGAGCCCGCGCATCGATTGGCACGCGGCGAATCAGCGCTTCCTGGTCGCGGCGATGGCCGGCATCCGCGCAGCGCTCGAGCGCTGTGCTGCGCCGGACCGACCGCAAGGCGCGGGAAGCCCGGTGACCGTCTTGGCGCCCACGCCATTCGCCGAAGACACCGCCACGCCCGCGTTTCCGCCGGCGCTGGAACGGATGCGCCGCATCTTCGGCCTCTCGGCGTTCGAGAGGGATCTGCTCCTGCTCTGCGCGGCGGTCGAGTTCGACGCCGCCTTTGCGCCGCTGTGCGCCGCCGCCCAAGGCGATGCCGCTCGCCCCTATCCCACCTTCAGCCTGGCGCTCGCGGCGCTGCCGGGCGGCCACTGGAGCGCGCTCGCGCCGACCGGGCCGCTGAGGCACTGGCGTCTGATCGACGTGGGCGCGGCGAACAGTCTCACCCTCGCGCCGCTGCGCATCGATGAGCGCGTGCTCCACTACCTCGCCGGAGTGGACCACGCCGACGAGCGCCTGGCCGCGTTGCTTGATACCGCCGACTCCGCGGCCGACCTGGTGCCGTCGCAGCAGGCCCTGGCGGAGCAGGTAGCGGCCGCGTGGGAGGGGGCGTCACGGAGGGAGCCGCCACCGGTAGTCCAGCTGTGCGGGAGCGACACCGCCGCCAAGCGCGCCGTGGCGGCGGCCGCCGCCGTCCAAGTTGGCCTGGACCTCACCGTCCTGGCCGCAGGATGCCTGCCGGGCAACGCCACCGAGCTCGCTTCGCTGATCAGGCTGTGGGACCGCGAGTCGGCTTTGACCGGCGCGGCGCTGCTCGTCGACTGCGACGAGATAGACGGTGCCGATCCGCAGCGCGTGGCGACGGCGGTGCGGCTTGTCGAGCGCGCGCGCGGTCTGCTGCTTGTCAGCTCACGCGAGCGCCTCCGCCTCGTGCGCCGGCCCACGGTCGCACTCGACGTCGGTAAGCCGGCAGCGGGCGAGCAGCGTGGAGTGTGGGTGGCGGCGCTCGGGGGGGCGGCCGAGCGTCTGAATGGCCAGATCGACGTGCTGGTCTCGCAGTTTGACCTGAACGCCCCGGCCATCCGTGCTGCCAGCGTCGAAGGCCTGGCACGCGCCTCTGACACCAAGACGCTTGCCGAAGCCCTGTGGGATTCGTCGCGCGTGCAAGCGCGTCCGCGGCTCGACGATCTGGCGCAGCGGGTCGAGCCGGCCGCCAGATGGGACGACCTGGTGCTGCCCGAGCCACAGAAGGGCATCCTGCGCGATATCGCCATCCACGTCC
>DASTZM010000082.1:0-9426 GCA_035764305.1 Chloroflexota bacterium
GAGCAACGTGGAAAGACGCTTCACGCGTGCGCGGGCGCTCTCGGCGGTCGCGGCGCTCGGGGGTGGGGCGCTGGCGGCGTGCACGCCAGGGCGTTTCGATGGCCCGGGCGCACTCGGCTTCACGACTGCCCGCGCGGCCTCGAGCGGGCGGCCGGCAGGCTCGCTCGCGGCGCGCGTGGGGATGGACCGCGTGGCCAACGCGGCGGTGGGCGACGCGTTCATTCACTATGACCCCGACGCGCGCGCGTGGACGATTGGGAACGCGCGCGTGCAAGAGCGCCTGGAGCTGCAAACTGGCGCGGAGGGTGGGTTCGCACTCGCGCGGCGTGAGCTGGTGTCGCGAGACCGGTCGGTATCGCTCGACATCGAGTGGATCGACGCCGACCAGGCAGCGGATGTGCTACAGGACGCGCTCGGGATCGCCATCGACGGGCGACAGCCGCGCCTTGCGCCGCTCGATCAGCAGGTGTCGCGCGCCGAAGACGGGGCGGTCTACGCCGCGCTGCGCTTCCGGGACATCGACACTGCGGCCGAGCTGACGCACGAGGTGCGCCTCCGCCCGGGGCACCCTGTCGTGGAGCACCGCTCCTCGATCGCGCCGTCGCCGGGACCGGCGCTGCGCCTGACACGCCTGGATGCGGCGGACCTGGTGGTGCGAAGCGGTCCGAACGCGCGCTGGCGCGCGGCGACGATGGACAACGACGGCAACCTCTCTTTCGCGCGCCTTGGGCAGGACGGGGAGCTGCTGACGCAGGTGCCGGCGCAGAGTGCGGCGCGCGCGCCGGTGGTGCCGCTTCTGGTGCTGCACGACGCGGCGAACGCCGAAGGGCTTTTCCTGGGGTTGCGCTGGTCGGTGAACTATCGCATCGTGGCACGGTCGGTGGGGGACCGGCGCGTGGCGCTCGAGGCGGGCGTGCGGATGCGCGCCAGCGCCGAGATGGACTCGATGTCGACCATCGACCAGGCCGAGGGGTTCCTGGTGAAGCCGGGGCAGACGATCGAGAGTCCCTGGCTGATGATCGGCGTCTTCGAGGGCTCGATGGAGGACGGTACGAACGTCCTGAAGAGCTACCTGACCGACGACCGTGCCCGCGAGCCGACGTGGGCCGCGGAGGTCATGCCCGTGGGCTGGAACTCCTGGTTCGCCTACGGCAAAGCCGTGGACTTCGAGAGCATGCGCGCCGAGGCGCGCGCCGCGCGCCTGGCCGGCGCCGAGGTGTTTTACGTCGACTACGGCTGGTCGAAGGCGCAGGGAGATTGGGTCCCGCACCCGCAGCGATTCCCCGGGCGGACGCTGCGCCAGCTCTCGGATCAGGTGCACACCGCCGGAATGCGGTTTGGGCTGTGGGTCGCGTTCGGCGTCGCGGACGAGGACTCGGACCTGCTGGCGCGCCATCCGGACTTCCGCGCGCGGCAGCCCGCGCCGGCGCGCACCGGGATCGACGGGTCGCTCCCGCTCTGCCTGTCTCAGGCGAAGACGTACCTCCAGGGGGAGCTGGCGCGCATCGTGCGCGACTACCGTGTCGACTGGCTGAAGTTCGACCAGCCCATGGTGGCGGCGTGCATGGACTTCTCGCACGGGCACGACCCGTCGGTGCGAGGTTCGCTCCACGCCAACACGCAGGCCTTCTACGAGCTGGTGGACGGGCTGCGAGCGGCGTTCCCCGGGCTGTTCGTCGAGTCGACATTCGACGGCGCCGGGTACCTGGATTACGGCGTCTTCGCGAGGTCCCACGCGGCGTGGCTGGACGATGCTGCGGGGGACCCGACGGCGCCGATGCAGAAGGTGCAGCAGAGCGCGTACGGCGCGACGCTGGCTTTCCCGCCGCGCTTCCTGACGCTGTGGCTGGCGCGGGCGCCGGTGGGGGAAGGCGCGCCGGGACGCGGCACCTCGCCCGAAGATCTTGCCTACCAGGGCTACAGCACGATGGGCGGTGGGTGGGGGATCTCCCTACGCCTCGACGAGCTGGACGACGCGCAGACCGCGGTCGTGCGGCGCCTCGTGGACGACTACCGGACACTACGCGCGTATCTGCCGGGCGCCCACGTCTACCACCTGGCGCCGGCGCTGACCGCGATGCTGGCGGCGCCAGGCGTCGTGACGGCGGGTCCGATGGTGCGGGAGTGGTTTGCGCTGCAGTTCCACCAGCCGGAGCTGGACCGGGGAGCGGTGCTGGCGGTGCACAATGAGGCGGGGGTGAATGACCGCACGCTCACGCTGCGTGGGCTGACGCCCGAGAAGGGGTACGAGGTGGCCTGGATCGACGGCACGTCCCTCGCACGGGATGACGGGGCGGCGCTCATGGCCGAGGGCGTGCGGATCACGCTGCCCCCCCTGACGGGCGGCGTGGCGCTTGTCAGACCGCTCACATAGGAGCCCGGCGCACCTGGGAGCGGGTGTTGAGGGAAGCGTTGAGGAAGTCCCTTTACGCTACCCCAGATGACCTCGATCAGGTGGCTCGGAACGCGCGCCGTGGTGGGCGTCGCCGCGTTCGGCAGTGTTCTCGTGTTGGCCCAGTTGACGGTGTCGCTGCTGGTGGCGGCATACGCCAATGTTGCGCCCTACGCCGGCTCCTAGGAGGGAGATATGACGACCACGCTGCCCGACGACCGCGCCGTGACCTACGACGGCGCCTCGGTGCGCTCGTTCCCGGCGCTCTCCCGCGCCGCCGCCCCAACGCCGCCGGCGCGGGTGGCGCCTGCGCCAAGCAGGGCGACCGAGCCGGTTGAGCCGGTTCTGGACCTACCGCCCGGGTCACCCGCCGGCGAGCGCGCCATCTCGGTGTTCTTCCCGTGCTTCAACGACGCGGGGACGATCCCTTCAATGGTCATGGAGGCGATGACCGTCCTGCGCGGCATCACCTCGAACTACGAGGTGGTGGTGGTGGAGAACGGCAGCACCGACTACGCGTGGGACGTGCTGGACGAGCTGGAGCGGCTGTACGGCGAGCACGGGACCGACCCCGTGGCGCGCGGTCGCCTGCGGGTCCTGCGCTACGCCCAGCCGCTGGACTACGGCGGCGCGCTGCGCGCCGGCTTCGCGGCGTGCCGCTACCCGCTGATCTTTTACACCGACGGCGACGGGCAGTACGACGTGCGCGAGCTGCGCACGCTCTTCTCCACGCTGGAGCTGGAGGAGGCCGCGGGCCACCCGGTGGACGTGGTGATGGGGAACAAGATCACGCGCAACGACCCGCTCCACCGGCGCTTCATCTCCTGGGCCTACCACCACTCGATGCGGTGGGTGTTTGGGTTCGGCGTGCACGACGTGGACTGCGACTTCCGGCTGATCAAGAAGCACGTGTTCGACGAGGTGCACCTCACGCAGAACAGCGGGGCGATCGCACTGGAGCTGATGACGAAGGTGCAGCTGGCGGGGTTCCGCACGGTGGAGGTCCCCGTCAACCACTACCACCGCGCCTACGGCGTCTCCCAGTTCTTCCGGATTGGCCGCATCGTAAAGGTCCTGGTCAGCCTGGCCAAGCTGTGGTGGTGGCTGCGTGTGCAGCACGCGCCGGGCATCGCCACGCCGCTGCCGGATCCTCTGCCCGCAGGCGCGGTCCGGCCGGCGCTCGTCTAGCTCGTTCTTCTCTAGCGCGGCGGGCGTCCAATCAGCTCGCAGCTCGTTCCGGAGGACGTCGCGCGCCTCCTCTCGGAACGCATCGCGTCGGTGGCGGACCTGGAGGTCCTGCTCTTCCTGCGCCGCCGCCCGGAGGCGGAGTGGAACGCCAGTGCGGTGGCGGACCGGCTCGGCATTAACCGGACGCTGGCGGCGATGATCCTGAAGCAACTCGAGGCGGGTGGGTTTCTCTCGTCACGCGCCGAGCCGTCACTGCTGTACCGCTACACGCCGCGCCCGGACCTCGTCGGAGCACTGGACCACCTGGCGGAGATCTACGCCGAGCACCGCATGATGGTGGCGGCGCTCCTCGCGGCGCGCCGCTCCCCGGCGGGTCTGCGTGAGTTCTCCAACGCGTTCCGACTGACGAAGCGGCGGGAGTGAGAGGCTGAGGGTGTGAGCATGATCCCCAGTCTGGTGTACGCGCTGTGTGCCGTGACAGCACTGGCGTGCGCCATCTTGCTCCTGCGAGGGTACGCTGCATCGGGCGCCCGACTCTTGCTGTGGGGCGGCCTGTGCTTCGTCGGTCTGACGGCGAACAACGTGCTGGTCTTCGTCGATCTGGCGCTGGTGCCGCAGGTGGACCTGTTCACGTGGCGCAACCTGGCGGCGCTGGTGGGGACAGGGCTGCTGGTGTGGGGGCTGATCTGGGACGCTCACGGCGCCACACCGCCGGAAGGCCCGGAGCACCACGCGTGAACCAGTTTCTACTGGGGGCGATCGCAGCGCTCTCGATCGTGGCGGGGGTCGTCTTTGTGCGCTCGTGGCGCCAGACGCGGGACCGGTTGTTCCTCTTCTTTGGGCTGGCGTTCTTGATCGAAGGCGTGAACCGGGCGGCGCTGGCGCTGACGTCCGATCCGCAGGAGGGCGACCCGTTCTTCTTCGTCGTGCGCGCCGGCGCGTTCAGCCTGATCCTGTACGCCATCTGGGACAAGAACCGCGCGACAGACAGCGCGTGACCTGGGCGGCGCGCGGCGGCGCTACACTGCGCTAGACGAGGATCCGCACGCCGCCGCCCGCCTCTTCAGTCGTCGGTGGTGGCAGCGCGATCCTGTGCCCGTCCTGGCGAGGCTCGTGGACCAGGCGCCCCAGGCCGTCGCACACGAAGGTGAATGGCGGCACGTCGAGCGGGACCCCATCGGCAGTCGCCGCGGTGCCCGCGCCGCGCCAGCAGATCGAGGCGCCCAGCCCATCGCGGCGCACGACGTCCAGACGGCGGAGTCCGTCCGCGCGCTCCACGTAGTGGCGGTCCTCCACTCCATTCAGCAGCCGCTGCACAAACCGGAAGGCGCCCAGCGCGGGGCGCGCGCGGTCGTAGTAACTGCTCATCAAGCCGCGCCGGTGGCTGATCTCGGCATCGAAGTCGATCGCGCAGAACACCTGCGCCTGGTCGGCGAACGCCGTCGCCGTGGCGAGCTGCTGAACGACCAGATCGGCGTGCTCCTCTTCGTGCAGCCACCCCGCGGCGCGCAGCTCTTCCAGCCGGCTGTCGTACCGCTGCGGGTCCAGCGCCGCCTGCTGGCGCAGGCGGCCCGACTCCCAGTGGTCGATGATCCCCTGACGTGGTCCCAGCTCCTCCACGGACACCGGCACGCGCCGCCCGAAGTCGGCCAGCAACCGGCGGTATCCGGCCACACGCGTGGGGAGGACGCCCGCGTGGTCGTACACGTGGATCCCCGCCGCGTCCGGGGCGGGCAGGCCGCGCCGGCGTAGCTCGTATAAGACACGCCGCAAGACGGCATCCGGGTCGCTCGGGTCCCCGTCGTACGCCTCTCCGTACAGCTGGATGCGCGTCTCGGGCCGCGTCGCGCGCACCGCCGCGTGGATCGCAGCGTACTGGCCCAGATAGCGGTCGATCTCCGAGCCCAGGTCGACGCCCGGGCGGAGCGCGGCGGCGTTCAGCTCGTTGCCGACGATCACGACGTCCGGCCGCGCCCGCCGCACCAGGCGCGCGGCGTGCTCCGCGTGCAGCTCGTCGGTGAAGCGCGGCCACAGCTCCACCACGGCCTTGAACGGCACGCCCAGGTCACGCAGCCGCTCCATCCACCAGCCATCCTCAAACCGGTCGTGACGCCAGCCGTCTTCTCCTAGCCGGGCCAGATTGGCCGGGATGCGCACCCGGACCAGTCCGGCGCGCACGAGCGCTGCGCCCGCCGCCGTGCCGGCTTTGCCGAAGATGTGCTGCGCCTGCACCAGCCCCAGGGCCCCATTTGGGCCGCCCACCTGGATGCGCTGCTGGAGCACGCGCCAGGGCAGGTCGCGCGTGGCCGGCGCCGCCGCGCTCGCGCCCGGCCGCGGCGCGACCCGGCCGCAGCCGGTCGCCGCCGCTGCCAGACCCGCGACCAGGGCCAACCGGCGTCGGCTCATCGCGCCGCACCCACGCCGCCAGTCTAGCGAGCCCGCCTCGACGTGCGGCTCAATCGCGCCCGGCGCCCGCCGGCGTTTCAGACTTCCAGCCGCGCGGCGAGTGTCAGTGCGGTGGGGTGCCCCGGCGCGATGTGCAGCGCCTCCCGCACATATCCGCGCGCTTCGTGAACCGCGCCGGGTGACGCCCCTGGCTCGGCGTCCAGAATGGCGATGGCTGCGCCGAGCAGCTCATACAGACGGTCCTCGCGTTCGAGCACGGCCTGCTCGGCGGGTGTGAGCGGCGGCGCCGGGTTCGCGGCCCACGCGTCACGCACGGCCAGCGCCTCGGGGCTGGCAGGGTCGAGCGCGAGCGCCTCGGCCAGTGCCGCGTCTGCCCAGGCCAGGCGGCGGGCGTTGCGGTACGCGACGGCCTCGCCGAGCAGGTCCTTGACGCGCTGCAACCGCTCGACCGCGTCGCGGTCGTCGCGTCGGACCGTTTGTTCCACCGTCGCCCGAGCGATGGGACGGCGCAGCGGCGCGAGATCCGTCTCGTAGAACCGCTGTGCCCGGACCGCCCCCAGCGCGAAGAGAGTGAAGACCGCGACCGCCGCGACCAGCTCCGCCGCGGGGGTCGAGCGCGTCGAGCGTGTGAGCGCGCGCCCCGCCGCGCCGCGAAACGGCTCGAGAGTGACCGCCATCCAGCAACGGCATACGCCGGTTACCTCAACAGCACCCTCAACGATGTCGCGGCTTGCTCAGACGAGCCCGTGCACGCAGCGCTCCGAGCGCCGGATCCGCCACGGGCTCCGGACCGAAGGCAAGCAGCGTTGTGACCAGCGCGCGCAGCTCGGCGTGGCTGAGCCGATCCATCTCTCGCACGATCCCGCGGAATGTGGCCTCGCTGAGCGATCCGGAAGCGCGCAGCTCGTCCGCGGCGCGCTCGGCCCAGCCGTCGCCGCTCGCTGCGGGAGATGCGGCCATCATGCTTCCCAAAGCCTAGGCGCCCCACCTCAACACCCCCCTCAAACTTGGTCGGTCGCTAGCGCGTCACCTCGAGCACGCGCTCCCCGCGGTGGTAGTAGCCCAACGTGAGGACGCCGGTTGCGGAGTCGTAGCTGAAGGTCTCCGCACCCGCGGCCGACGCGGGCGTGAGCGGTGCGACGGCATGGCCGTCCAGTGACAGGGTGGGCGCAGCGGGGCCCGGCCAGTAGAAGCGAAGGCGGCCGTCGACGCCGGCGGGGCCACGCAGCCGGAGGCGCCACCCGGTACTCAGCGGCTCGGCGTCGTACGAGCTGACGGTCCATAGCACGCCCGGTGTCCGGCGCAGCACGAAGAGGCGCAGTGATTGCTCGGGGACCTCCGCGGTAAGCGCCCCGGCGACCTGGGAGAGCGCGCCGCTCTCCACGTCCAGGGCAACGTGCGCCGGTCCATCCGACAGCCCGACATCGGCGAGCGCGACCGAGAGACGGCGCGGTGCGGAGTCCCGGTTGACCAGTGCGACGAAGGTCATGTCGCCCGTGGGTGTGGAGAGCGTCGTCGCCGACCAGTCCGGCGCCAGTCCGTGGTCGCCGCCTCCGGTTCGGGTCACGCCCTCGAACGGCCGGTAGTGCACGAGCAGCCCGCGCAGCGCGGCGAGGTGCTGCGGGGAGAGGACGCGCAGATCGCCGGCCAGGCTGACGTGCGCGCCCAGCGCCAGCGCGGCACCAAGCCACTCACGCGTCTGCGGGCGTTCCAGACCGCCGTAGGGCGCGCCGACGTTGGCGCGCTGCCCCAGCAGGCCGCGCTGCACCGCGGCGTACGCGAAGTGCTGCGCCAGGCCGGGAAACGGATACGGATTGTCGAAGCGTGTCCACTCGTCGCCGTGGCGGAACGTGTGCGCGTACGGCTGGGCAGTCGTGGGATTGGCCCAGCCGCTCTCCACGAATGCGTCCGGCTTGGCCAGGCGGGCGCTGTCCCATACCAGCCGGTAGACGTCCATCACCGGTGTGACCGCCCACCGGCTGGGGTGCACGGTGCGTCGCTCCCAGAAGGGGATCAGGTGCCCCTCCACGTCGCCCAGTCCGTCGATCTTGATCCCGTCCGCGCCGTGCTCGGTGACGACGCGCCGCACGGTGTCCGCCAGATAGTCTCGCGCCGCGGGCCGCGCGTAGTCGTACACGTACCGCGCCGGCTGCGCTCCCGGAGCGGTCAGCAGCCGGAACCAATCGGCGTGGCTCCCGATCCACCCGGGCAGACCCAGCCATTCGCCTTTGGCCGTCCCGTCGTGCGCGTAGACCGGCGACAGGAACAGCACGACTCGCACGCCGCGCTGGTGGGCGTAGTCCACGAGCGCGCGCAGGCCGGCGGGGTACTTCTCCGCCGCGGCGCGCCCCAGGTCGCCGCTGCCACCGGGACCCACGTCCTGCCAGCCGGCATCGACGATGATGTGCCACGGGCCGAGGTCTGCGAACGACTCGGCGATGGTGTCGATCTGGCGGCGCAGCCCCACCTCGTTCGCGGCGCTGCCGTAGGTCCACCAGCTCCCCCACTGGTAGCGCGCCCACGCCGGCAGCGCGGCGGGCGGATACATCGCCTGGGTCACCGCGCGGTAGCCGGCCAGCGCCTCACGCAAGTCCGCCGTTGGCGCCAGCTCGACGTACACGCGCGGTGCAACCAGGGGCCCGTCGTCGGGCGTCCCGGTCGCAGCTTCACCACCAGTGGTGGCGTCCGGATCGCGCAGCGGCTGGGCGATGCCGAGGGTAGCGGCGGCCCGACCGGCATCCCGGCGCGCGACGAGCCACGCCGGGAAGCGTGTCTCGTCCAGCACGGTCAGCACGAGCGCCCCGGACCCGGCCGATCCGGGGAGCGCATCCCCCCACGCCACGGCTGGTTTGGCGCCCTCCAGGCGCAACGAGCGCCATTGTCCGTCGCCGTCGAACCGTGCGTCGCGGACCAGGCCCGCGTCCGCCATGGCACGCGCGTGCTCGCCCAGCACCACCGCTGCGCCGCCCGCCGACAGATACTCGATCGCCTGCGCCGGCTGGGGCCAGCCGGGGGCCAGTACCACCTGGTAGGTCAACGCGGGCCGATCGTCGAGCAGCGTGACGCGCAGCTCTCCGGTCAGGTCGGCGTTGTCACGGGCCGCGAACGGCAGTCGCAGCCGCGCACCCCCTCCCAGCGCGCGATCCTCGACACGCTCGAACGTCACGTCGCCAGCTGGAACGGTGGCGGCGGAGAGGTCAAGCGACCCACTCGCGAATGCGATGGCCGACGCCGCATCATGCACTACCGGCCGGCCGCTGCGCCGCTCGATCACGCTCAGCCGCGCGTGCGTCTGACCGCCGGTCCCGACCAGCACGGCCAGCGGCCGGTTGGCAAGGACCGCGCGGTCTCCCTCCACCCCATACGATGTCTGGGCGCCGTCGCCTGCGCGACGCACGACCTCGCTGCCTGCCAGCTCGCCGCTCGCCACCTGCAGGTAC
>DASTZM010000083.1:0-2551 GCA_035764305.1 Chloroflexota bacterium
GAGCTGCGCCAGAAGATCGACAGGAAGGATCGCCAGTTCGTCTTCCTCAAGCGCCAGATTTCGCCCGACGAGGCGGCCAAGGTGATGGCCTTGCGGATCCCGGGCGTCTTCCAGCAGCGCGAGTTCCGCCGCTTCTATCCGGCCGGCGAGGTGATGGCGCACGTGGTGGGCTTCACGGGGATCGAGGACCAGGGCCAGGAGGGCATCGAGCTCGCCGCCCAGAAGCGCCTGGCCGGCGTCCCGGGAAGCCGCAAGGTCATCAAGGACCGCAAGGGGCGCATCGTCGAGGACGTCGAGAGCCTGCGCGCGCCGCGCGACGGCGAGGAGGTGGTGCTCGCCATCGACCAGCGCCTGCAGTTCCTCGCCCACAGGGAGCTCAAGAACGCGGTGCAGGCCAATCGCGCCCGCGGCGGCGCGCTGGTGATCCTCGACGCGAAGACCGGGGAGGTGCTGGCGCTGGTGAACCAGCCCGACTACAACCCCAACAACCGCGCCGCGGTGACCGGCCGGCAGACGCGCAACCGCTCGGTGACCGACCTCTTCGAGCCCGGCTCGACGCTCAAGCCCTTCACGGTGGCGGCCGCGCTCGACTCGGGCATCGTGACGCCCACCACGATGGTGGACACGAGCCCGCTGAAGATCGGCGGCTGGACCATCAACGACGCGCACGCGCTCGGCATGCTGAACGTGGCGCAGGTGATCCAGAAGTCCTCCAACATCGGCACCGCCAAGATCCAGCTCGCCATGCCGGCGGAGCGCATGGGCACGCTCTACCGCGAGCTCGGCTTCGGCGTCTCGCCCGAGACCGGCTTTCCCGGGGAGGCCAAGGGGCAGCTGCGCCCGTGGGCGAAGTGGCGCCCGATCGAGCAGGCGACCATGGCCTACGGGCACGGCATCTCGGTGTCGCTGCTGCAGGTGGCGCGCGCCTACACCATCTTCACCAACGAGGGCCAGCTGCTGCCGCTGTCGCTGCTGCGCCTGGACGCGCAGCCCATCGGCAAGCCGCTCATCACGCCGAAGACGGCGCGCGAGGTCACGCGGATGATGGAGATGGCGGCCCTGCCCGGCGGAACGGCGCCCATGGCGCAGGTCCCCGGCTACCGCGTCGCCGGCAAGACCGGCACCGCGCACAAGGCCGAGGAGGGCGGCTACGCGCAGAAGAAATACGTCTCGTCGTTCGTGGGCTTCGGCCCGGTCACCGACCCGCGCTTCATCGTCGCGGTGATGATCGACGAGCCCAGCGGCGGCAAGCACTACGGCGGCGACGTCGGCGCGCCGGTGTTCTCCGCGGTGATGGGCGCGGCGCTTCGCATGATGTCGGTGCCGCCCGACCCGCCGGCGCCGGTGGTGCCCGCGCCGGGGCCGGGCGACATCCGCCGCGTCGAGATGCGCGTGGGGGGGTCCGAGGGATGATCGCCGCGCCCGATTTCGTGCGCAGCGACGGCGCGCGGCTGCTCGACCGCCTGGCGCAGCTCGGCGTGCCGCTGGCCGACCTCACCGCCGACTCGCGCGCCGTCAAGATGGGCTCGGTCTTCGTCGCCTTCCCCGGCACGGTGCTCGACGGGCGCAGCTTCATCGCCGAGGCGATCGCCCGCGGCGCCGCCGCGGTGCTGTGGGAGCGCGCCGGCTTCGAGTGGGACGAGCGCTGGGACGTGCCCAACCTCGGCATCGACAACCTTCGCGGGCGCATCTCGGAGATCGCCGGGCACATCCACGGCAACCCGTCGGAATCGCTGTGGATGGCGGGAGTCACCGGCACCAACGGCAAGACCTCGGTGTCGCAGTGGATCGCCGCCGCCAGCGACTCCCTCGGCCGGCGCGCCGCCGTCATCGGCACGCTCGGCAACGGCATGGTCGGCGAGCGCGTCGAGGCGAAGAACACGACGCCGGATCCCATCCTGCTGCAACGCTCGCTCGCCGAATACCTGCGCCGCGGCGCGCGCGCCGTCGCCATGGAGGTGTCCAGCCACGGCATCGACCAGGGGCGCGTGGCCGGCATCAAGTTCGACGCCGCCGTCTTCACCAACCTCACGCGCGACCACCTCGACTACCACCGCACCATGGAGGCGTACGCGGAGGCGAAGTTCGAGCTCTTCTCCGCGCGCGGGCTGCGCCACGCGATCGTCAATGTCGACGACGAGTGGGGCCGCCGCTTCGCCGGCCGGATGAAGGGCCGGGCGCTGGAGGTCATCACCTACGGCACGGCCGGTCGTCCCCGCGAAGGCGGGGACCCGGTTCCGGCTCGCCTTCGCGGGGCCGACGTCGAGCTGTCCGAGGACGGCGTGCGCTTTCGCGTCGAGAGCGAGTGGGGCTCGGGCGAGGTGCGCGCCGCGGTGCTCGGCGCCTTCAACGTCTCCAACCTGCTGGCGGTGCTCGGGGCGCTCATCGCGCAGGGCATCGCGTTCGACCGCGCCCTCGAGGCGGTGAGCGCGCTCCAGCCGGTGCCCGGCAGGCTCGAGCGGCTCGGCGGCGGCGCCCTGCCGCTCACGGTGATCGATTACGCGCATACGCCGGACGCGCTGGAGAAGGCGCTGCAGGCGTTGCGCCCGGC
>DASTZM010000084.1:0-2713 GCA_035764305.1 Chloroflexota bacterium
GAACGGGAAGTTCGAGGTGCCGATCGATCCGATGCTGGGCTGCTTCGGCGTTGCGCCCGACCGCAACCAGGCGATCTCGTGCGCCACGTCGGGCCCGCACGGCGGGAACATGGACTACAACGGGTTCCGGCAGGGCGTCACGGTGTATCTGCCGGTGTTCGTCCCGGGCGCACTGTTCCAGCTGGGCGACGGCCACGCGACGCAGGGTGACGGCGAGATCACCGGGAACGGCACCGAGATCTCGATGGACGTGACGTTCACCGCGTGGATCCACCGCAAGCAGCAGCCGATCGGCTGGCCGCGCGGCGAAGACGCGGAGTGGCTGATGGCGGCGGGCAACGCACGCCCGCTCGACCAGGCGCTGCAGCATGCCACCACCGAGCTGCTGAAGTGGCTGGAGGAGGACTACGCGCTCGACAACTCGGCCGCGTCGGTGATGCTGGGCCAGACCATCCGCTACGACGTGGGCAACGTCTTCGATCCGGCGTACACGATGGTGGCGAAGATGAAGAAGAGCTATCTGGAACCGTTCCGGCGTCGCTGACGCCCCGGCGCGTGACAACAAGGCGGGGCGGGTGTATCGTGGGTCCCAGGAGGGACTTTCATGATCACCCGTCGTAGGTTCGCGTCCACCGCTGCACCAGCGCTGGGACTTGCTCTGGCGGCGTGCGCCCCAGGGAGCGCGGGCTCCTCGGACGCGACGAAGTCCAAGCAGCCGGTGACGCTCAAGCTCAACTACCGCACGGAGATGTACGTCCCGAAGCGGGCGGAGCAATTCACGCAGCAGTACCCCAACGTCAAGGTGGACGTGCTGACCGACACGGGCTACGAAAAGCTGGTGGCGCAGATCGCCGCGGGTGACCCCGGCGACGTGATCTGGATGAGCACCGGGGTCGGGACGTACTTCGAGATGGCGGCGCTCGGCAACAACATGAACATCGACCCGCTCGTCGCCGCCGACAAGTTCGATCTCAAGCAGTATCTGCCGGTGGCGATCGACACGGCGAAGATCGTCGACAACAAGCTCTTCGGACTACCGTCGCTGATGCACCCCAGCCACCTCGGCCTGTTCTACAACGTCAATCTCTTCGAGACCGCGGGGGTCAAGCCGCCCACGCTGAACACGACGTTCGAGGAGCTGGCCGAGACCGCGCGCAAGATGCAGTCACCATCGGTGTGGGGCATTCAGACCGAGAACACGTCGATGCCGCACTTCATCCCATGGATCCGTTCGTTCGGCGGCGAGCTGATGGAGCCGGGCTTCCTGGGCAAGAAGGTGGCGTTCGACAAGGCGCCCGCCAAGCAGGCACTGCAGTATCTCTACGACCTGCGCCACAAGCATCGCGCCCACCCCATCACGGGGGTTGACAAAGCAGCGTTTGTCGACGGCAACGTGGCGATGCAGACCACGCTGATGAGCGGCGGCTTCGGGTACGAGAAGACGATCGCCGGGAAGTTCAAGATGGACGCGGTGCTCATCCCCAGGGGGCCCGGCGGGAAGCGTGGGTCGCAGGGGCACATCGACATGTGGGGCATGTTCTCGCGCACGAAGTACAAGGACGAGGCCTGGCAGCTGCTGAAGTGGATGACCAACCGCGACACCGGGCTGGCGCTGTTTGGCGAGGTGGGTCTGCCGGGCGCACGTGTGGACAACTGGAACGACCCGCAGGTGGCGGCGAAGCCGATGTTCAAGGTGTTCAAGGACTTCGTCGAGAAGGAGGGCGTGGGCCTGCTGGCGCTGCCCTACAACCTGCGCATGCTCGATTGGTCGAACACCCACGTGCCGAAGGCGTTCGAGGCGCTGTGGACGGGCACGCCGGTGTCGGTCGATCAAGCCGTGGCCGCCGCCATTGGCCCGGTGCAGACGTTCCTGGACCAGCCGCGTCCGAGCGGGGCGAAGTAGCGCCCGCTCGGTTAGCGCTCCGCTAGCGTTCTGGGCGGCGATCTGCGACCAGGTCGCCGCCCTTCATCACCATTTGCACAGCGCGCAGCAGCACGCCCACATCCAGCAGCGGATCCCCCTCCACCAGGATCAGGTCGGCCAGCTTCCCGGCTTCTAGCGTCCCGAGCCGCTCTCCCCACGCGAGGACGTCCGCCGCGTCGCGCGTGGCCGCCAGCAGCGCCTGCTCGGGTGTGAAGCCGTGCGCCACGAGGTGTGCCAGCTCACCGGCGTTCTGGCCGAAGACCGTCCCCGGCACGCCAGTGTCGGATCCCGACGCGATGCGCACCCCAGCCTCGCGCGCGAGTCCGAACGCGCGCGCGTGCGAGTGCTCGATTGCCAGCGCCTGCGGCGCGACGGCCGCGGGCAGCCGCCCGGCCCTGGCCTCGCGCACGACACCGGCCGCAGCCGAGAACGTCGGCACCAAGACGGTGCCGTTGCGGCGCATCGCTTCGACGGCGCGCTCGTCGCCCATGGTGCCGTGCTCGATCGTGGCCACGCCGGCTTCGGATGCGGCGAGCATGCCATCCGCGCCGTGGCAGTGGGCGGCGACGGGCTTGCCCAGGCGCCGGGCGACCGAGACCGCCGCGCGGAGCTCGTCGTCCTCCCACAGCGACGCGCCAAGCGCCGTCCCACCGGTCATGACGCCGCCCGTCGCCAGGATCTTGATCCAGTCGGCGCCGCGCTTGACCTGCTCGCGCACGAGGCGGCGCGCGTCGTCCGGGCCGGCGATGGCGTTGGGACTGGCGATGCCGAGGTCGGGTCGGAAGGCGA
>DASTZM010000085.1:0-2162 GCA_035764305.1 Chloroflexota bacterium
GCGGGGGGGGGGGTGCGCGTCAGGACCGCGACTGTGCGCGAGCTCTCCGACGGCCCAAACACGTTGGCGGCGACCAGCTTGAGCTGCAGGTCCTTGTCCGGACCTGGCTCGATCACCTGCCGTCCGGTGGGCCCGAGCGGCGTGGGCGTCACATCCGCCGGCGTGTCCAGCCCCTCGACCTGAACGCGCTGCGCGCGCTCGACGCTCCAGCTCACGGTGACCGGCTCCCCCGCGACGACGCTTGCCGGTGCGCCGAAGGAGAGGATGCGCGGCCTCAGCAGACCGACGATCCAGCTCTGGAGGAGGATGGCGCCGATCAGGGCGAGGGGAATCAGCGCCGCCGCCGCCTTGGGCAGCCACTGAGGGATGACCGCGATCTGCAGAAACTCCCCAGCAGCGGGCGCCGGCGCCTCCCCTTCGGACGGGTGCAGGCCCACCGAGAAGGCGCGCGCCAGCGGCGCGCCGAGCCAGTGCCACGGCGCTCGGATGCGCAGTGGGACCGTTGCCGCTTTGCCGGGCTCCACATCGACCACCGTCTGATCGAAACGGAACTCGAGCCGCCGCTCCGGATCGACCGTATTCAGCGAGTAGCGCCCCGGCGTGTTGCCGTCATTGCGCACGGTCACGCCCACCGTCGTCCCGCGCCGGCCGGTACTCCGCACACGGTCGAGCGCGACGGCGCACCCGGTGAATGGGAGGACGGTCCACGTGAGTTGCGCCAGTCCCATCTCCTCGGGGTTGGCGCGGGAGCGGGCGATCAAGCGGACGTGATACTCACCCGCCAGGCTCTCGGGCGTGCGCGGGACGTTCACGGTCAACACGACCGGCGACTGCGCTCCCGGATTGAGCTGCAGCATCTGGTTTTCCACCTGGCTCATCGCGGCCCCGGTGACCCACTCCTTGGGCACGCCCTGCGCCTCGACCCACACGTGGTCGACGATGTTTCCCAGGTTGGCGATGGCGCCGCGCACGATGGCGGGGCTGCCCGGGGTGATCACGAGCGCCGGCTCGTCGACGATCATCTGGACCCGGCCCACGGCGGTGCCCGAGACTCGCGCCGCCGGCGCCGCGACGTCGAGCCGCAGGTGGTATGGGCCGACCCTCACGCTCTCCGCCACGGGCCAGGGCTGCGGTGTGTTGGGCGTGAGCTTGTCGGGGCCGAGCCACGTGCCGTTGTCCGAGCCGAGATCGGTGACGGTGGCCTGGCGGCCGTCCCACTCAATGCGCACGTGGCGCCGCGACACCGCGCGCTCTCGCAGCGCGACCTGGTTTTCTTCCCCCCGACCGACCAGCGTGGCCCCTTCCGAGAGCTCGATCGTGTCCTTCTGCTGCCCGCCGCTGTCGAGCAGCAGGAGCCTGGCCCGACCCGGCTGCTCGGTGCCGCCGACTCGCCCGGCCCGCCCGGCCGATGGGGGCTCGTCGTCGAGCGGCGGGAACTCCAGGCTGGTGACTCCGCTGTTAGCCACGCCGGTGAGCGACGAGAGACCACCGGGCATGGTCGCCGCGCTGCCGGCCGCGAGGCGCATCTGGAAGGGGCCGACGGTCAGCGCGGCTCCCGGACGCCAGGGCTGCGGCGCATTCGGCGGCAGCCGGGTCTCATCCAGCCAGGTCCCATTCCCTGAGGCCAGATCGGTGACCAGGGCGCTCCCGCCGTCCCAGTCGATACGGACGTGATGACGGGATACGCGCTGGTCCGGCAGTACGACGTCGTTGTCGGGCTCCCGGCCGATTGAGGTGCTGGTGCCCGACAGGGCGCCGACGGTGCGCGCGCGGCCGCGCGCGTCGGTCACGACGAGACCCGGCGCGCCGCCAGCCGCGCCGCTCGGCGCTTGGCGTGGGGCGGACGCGGACGACTCGACCGCGGGCTCGGCGCGGACAGCCCGGTCGACCGCGGCGTACGGGCTGGACGCGTCGGGGTCCGCCGGTGCGCTGCGCGCCGGCACGCGCGGTGCCGGCCTGGGCGGCGGAGCGGACGCGAGCACGTTGCCGAGCGCGGCGCCCAGCTCGGCGGCGGTGGCGTACCGTTCGTCGGGCCGCTTGGCGAGGCAGCGCAGGATGACGGCCTCGAGCTCGCGCGGCAGCTCCGCCCGAACGCTTCGGGGCGGTGGCGGAGCCTCGTAGACGTGCTTCTGCAGCGCCTCGACCATGCCTCTGGTCTCGAA
>DASTZM010000086.1:0-8913 GCA_035764305.1 Chloroflexota bacterium
TAGGGGATCTTCTGGAGCTGGGCGTCCCGGATCTTGGCGTTCACCCGCTCTGAGCGCACGTCCAGCTCCGCCCTGATGCCGGCGTCGCGCAGCTGTCGGTAGACACGCTCGGCGTAGTCGTTGTGCCGGTCGGCGATGGGAAGGACCGTCGCCTGGACGGGCGCAAGCCAGACCGGGAAGGCGCCCGCGTAGTGCTCGATCAGGAGGCCGAAGAAGCGCTCGAGCGACCCCAGTAGCGCGCGATGGACCATGAAAGGCCGGTGCTGTGTGCCGTCCTCTCCGATGTAGGACAGGTCGAAACGCTCCGGGAGATTAAAGTCCACCTGGATGGTGGAGCACTGCCACTTCCGTCCGAGCGCGTCGACCAGGTGAACGTCGATCTTGGGAGCGTAGAAGACGGCCTCTCCCTCCGCGCGTGTGTAGGCGAGACCGTGGGCGACGAGCGCCTTCTCGAGCGCCGCCTCGGCGCGCGCCCACTCCTCATCGGTTCCGAGGTACTTGTCGAGGTTATTCGGGTCACGCACGGCCAGCTCGATCTGGTACTCGTGGAAGCCGAGCGTGCGCCAGAGGGTCAGCGCCAGCTCGAGGACCCCGGTGATCTCGTCGTCGAGTTGCTCGGGCGTGCAGAAGATATGCGAGTCGTCCTGGGTGAAGCCCCGCACGCGCAGCAGGCCGTGCAGCGTGCCCGCCGACTCGTAGCGGTAGACGGTGCCCAGCTCGTTGTAGCGCACCGGGAGCTCGCGGTAGGAGCGGACGCGACGCTTGAAGACCTGGATATGGAATGGGCAGTTGACGGGCTTCAGATAGAACTGCTGCTCGTCCATATGGACAGGGGCGTACATCTTGTCGGCGTAGTACCCCAGGTGGCCCGATGTGTTCCACAGGTCCTCGAGCCCGATCTGGGGTGAGTAGACGTACTGGTAGCCGCGCTTGAGATGCTCGGCCTTCCAGAAGTCCTCGACGACGGAGCGCAGCACCGCGCCACTCTCGCCCCAGATGGGCAGCCCGGCGCCGACCTGGTCGCTGATCAAGAAGAGGCCGAGATCGGTGCCAAGTCGCCGGTGATCGCGTCGACGCGCCTCCTCCTGCTTCTGCAGGTAGTCGTCCAGATCGGCCTGGCTCGCCCACGCCGTGCCGTAGATGCGCTGAAGCTGCGGACGCTTCTCGTCGCCACGCCAATAGGCGCCGGCGATGCGCAGGAGCTTGAAGGCGCCGATCTCGCCGGCCTTGGCGACGTGCGGCCCGCCGCACAGGTCTTCAAAGGCGCCTTGCCGGTAGAGCGACACGCGGTCGCCCTTGACCCCACCGGCGTCAGGGCTCTCGGCTGCCTCATCCCGGACACCGCCGGCGGCCCCCTGGGTGAGGTCCTTGATCAGCTCGACCTTGAAGGGCTGATCGCGCTGCGAGAAGAGCTGGATCGCGTCGGCGGCGCCGAGCTCGCGCCGCTCGAACGGCGCGTTCTGCTTCACGAGCTGACGCATCCGCTTCTCGATCTCCTCCAGGTCACTGGGGACGAGTGGGCGCGGCAGCTGGAAGTCGTAGTAGAAGCCATCCTGAATGGCGGGGCCGATCCCCAGCCTGGCATCTGGGAAGAGCTGCAGGACCGCCTCTGCCATGACGTGGGCGGCCGAGTGTCGCATCGTCTTGAGACGCTCGCCGGCGTCTGTCTCGGGTGGTGCTTGAACCGCTTGTGCCATCGGTTTCTCCTTGTAGAAACACACGAGCCGCGCATCCTCTTGGGACGCGCGGCTCTGTCGGCGTGGTTCCACCCAAGTTCGACCCGCACGCAGCGGATCGCACTCTCAGTGCCCGGTAGCCGGGGCAAGCGGGTTCGGCTCAGGGGTGGTGTTCGCTTGTCGCCTGATGCGGCGGGCTCTCAGCCGGTGGCCCGCCGTCTCTGGCGCCGTGCGACAAGGTACTCGTCCCCGTCGTCGCCGTCTATGGACTTGACAAAACCTAGTCTAACCCGACGGTCAGCGGCGGTCAAGCCAGGTGTCGCGCGCCGCCTTGAGACGGGTGAAGTACGCGCCCAGCTCGGCGACGGCGGCATCTCCCTCGGCGTCGTCGGGTTTGGGCAGGCGGCGGAGTAACGCCAGCGCGTCCTGTATGGAGCCGAGGTAATGCTCGAGCGCCGCAATGAGGTTGTCGCGGTTCGTCAGCACGATGTCGCGGTGCATCGTCGGATCCCCGCTGGCCAGGCGTGTCATATCGCGCAGACCGGAACCCGCTACCGCCGAGACGTCACCGAAAGCATCGGCGTCGATCACGGTTGCGGCGAGCGCCGCGGACACGGTGAACGGGAGGTGGCTGACCGCCGCGACGGCGCGATCGTGCGCCGCGGCGTCGATCTCCAGCGTGCGCGCGCCCGTACCCGCCGCGACGTCGGTCACGAGACGCACCGCGTCGCGGTCGGCGTTGGGCGGCGGGACGATGCACCAGGGCCGGTCACAGAAGAGAGCGCTGTCCGCGTGGTCGAGGCCGGCGGTCTCCTTGCCGGCCATGGGATGCCCGCCGACCCACCTGACCTGCGGCGGGAGAGTCGCCAGCGCCCAGCGCTCGACGTCGGCCTTGGTGCTCGCGGCGTCTGTCACCACCGCGCCCTCGGGAAGGTGCGGCGCCACGGCGCGCAGGAGCGAGCGGAAGGCTAGCACGGGTGGCGCGAGCAGAACGACGTCGGCCTGGACGGCCTCGGCGAGAGTCTCGGGCGCTGAATCGACCGCGCCGACCTGGAGTGCGCGCTGGCGGGTCTCTGGCCGCCGGGCGTAGCCGATGACCTGGTGACCTGCCGCGCGGAAGGCAAGCGCGGCCGAACCGCCGATCAGGCCCAGACCGACGACCGCGACCCGGGCCATCCGCGATGAGGCGCCTAGACCTTCTGGGGAAACTCTACGGGCAGGCCGGCCTTCTTCCAGGCCTCGATCCCACCCTCCAGGTTGTAAAGCTTGGTCAGCCCGACGGCGGCGGCCATCTCGCAGGCGATGGCGCTGCGCTGGCCGACCTTGCACATGAACAGCACCCCGTCGCCCTCGAGGTACTGTCGCGGATTCATGAGAAATGTGTTCAACGGGACGAGCTTCGCCTTGGCGCTCCCCGGCATGGCGCCGTCCTTCGGCAGCTCATCCGGGTTGCGCACGTCCACGACCGCGATTCCCTGGTCGATCAGCTGCTTCGCGCGCTGCACGTCGACGCGCTCGAAGGGTTCGCCGGTCGCTCCCGTGGGTGTTGCCATGCTCTCCTCTGCTGGGCCGGGACTCGCGCCCCGTAGGTCCGTTGACCACAGTGTACTAAGGGGTTGACACAGCGAATGACGGCACGAGTGGGCGCGCATCTGGGCGGCGGTGTCAAAGGGGCGATTGAGAGCGCCCGCAAGATCGGGCTGGGGACCGGCACGACCGACGGCGCCACGGGGGGACCGATTCAGATGTGGAGCCGCAACCCGTCGGCCTGGAGGCCGACGGTCCACGCCGACAAGGACGTCGCGGCGTTTCGTGACGGCTGCGCCGCGCTCGACCTGGGGCAGGTCTTCGTGCATGGCATCTACCTGATGAACTTCTGCTCGCCTAATGACGAGCTGTGGGATAAGTCGATCGAGGCGCTGGTGGACCACCTCACAGTCGGCGCGGCGCTGGGTGCGGCGGCGGTGGTGATCCACCCCGGATCGGGCGGCGATCAACCGGTCGAGCAGGCGCTGGATCGGTGCGGACTGGCGGTCCGGCTGGCGCTGCAGCAGACCGAGCACCTCAAGCGGCGTCCGAAGGTCGGACTCGAGGTGTGCGCTGGCGCCGGCAAGACGATCGGCCGGAGCTTCGCCGAGCTCGCGGCGATCATCTCGCGATTGGACGGTCATCCCGACGCTGCTGTGGTGCTGGACACGGCGCACATGTGGGGCAGCGGCTACGACCTGAGGACCGAGGCAGGGCTGCAGGCCACGGTCGACGAGCTGAGATCGACGGGGACACTCGAGCGCGTGGTCTGCGTGCACGCGAATGACTCGAAGGTGGCCTTGGGATCTCAGAAGGACCGGCACGAGAACATCGGCCAGGGGGAGATCGGCGAGGCGGCGTTCGAGCGCATGCTGGCGCATCCGGCGCTGCGCGGTCTGCCGTGGGTGATGGAGGTGCCGGGGTACGACGGACAGGGGCCGGATGCGAGGAATCTGGAGGTGATCCGCAGGCTTGCCGGCGCAGCCGCGCCGGTGTAGCGGCCGCCGCGTCGCCCTAGTCTTCGGGGTCGGCTAGGTGGCGAACTTTGCGGTTGAAGTACACCAGCGGGGCTAGCTCCTCGTCGGCGCCGAAGTCAGCGTCAAGGACCTCGCCAATGAAGATGGAGTGCGTGTTGCCGCCCTTGTGCTCGGCGATCACGCGGCAGTCCATCCAGGCGATCGAGTGGCGCAGAATAGGCGCGCCGGTGGACGCGGTGAACGTCTCGAGCGAGGCGAACCGGTCGGCCGCGGGGTCGCCCTTCATCCCGGCGAAGATCCAGAATGTCTCGTCCTGCGTGCTCGAGAGAATGTTGACGGCGAAGATGCCGGAGTCCCGCACAACGGGGTACGTACGCGTGCGGTGGTCGGCGCAGAAGAGGACGCTGACCGGGTCGGCCGAGACAGAGCTGAAGGAGCTGGCGACCATTCCGCTGCGTTGCTCGCCCAGGTGTGACGTGACCACCGTAATACCGGTCGTCCACCGACTCATGACGCTGCGAAAGGTGTCAATGGATACCGGCATTCGGAGTGTTCCAACCTCTGCTACGATTTAGCTAATGTAGGGCTTGTGAAAAGTTTCACAAGCCCGGCAGATGAGAGGGAAGCAAGAGAACATGGCAGCTACTCTGGCCGCGCCCGAGCGTACCCGCTCGGCAGTGGCACCGGCCAGTGTGATTGGCTCACCCGAGCCAATCAAGGGCACGATCCGTCCCGCCGGGGATGAGGCGTGCGACTACGAATACACCTACGACGACCTGTTCAGCGAGCGCCTGCGCGCGGCGGGTAAGCCGGTTACCCACCTGCAGACGCCACTGCCGCCGGAGTATGTCTCGATGTCCCCGGCGGAGTTGGACGCCCGCATCACAGCCGCCAAGCAGACGCTGGGCGAGAAGCTGATGATCCTAGGGCACCACTACCAGCGCGACGAGATCATCAGGTTCGCCGACGCACGCGGTGACTCGTACAAGCTCTCGCAGCTGGCGGCGGAGAACAAGAAGGCGCAGTACATCGTCTTCTGCGGCGTGCACTTCATGGCGGAGAGCGCCGACATCCTGTCCGGCGACCACCAGCGGGTGGTCTTGCCGAACATGGCGGCGGGCTGCTCGATGGCCGACATGGCGAACATCGACGACGTCATGGATTGCTGGGCGCAGCTGGAGGAGACACTGGGGCCGGACCACGGCGTGGTGCCGGTGACGTACATGAATTCGGCGGCCGCACTCAAGGCGTTCTGCGGGAAGCATGGCGGCATCGTGTGCACCAGCTCGAACGCGCGCGCCGTGCTGGCGTGGGCGCTGGAGCGCGGCAAGCGCGTGCTCTTCTTCCCCGATCAGCATCTGGGGCGCAACACCGCGCTTGCGATGGGCTACCAGCTCTCGGACACGGTGGTGTGGACGCCGACCAAAGAGCTAGGCGGAAACAGCGAGCAGGCGCTACGAGTCAGCACGTTCATCCTGTGGCGCGGCCACTGCTCCGTGCACGGCCGCTTTAAGCCGGAGCAGATCAAGGCGGCGCGCGAGAAGTACCCCGACGTCACGGTGGTGGTGCATCCGGAGTGCGTGAAAGAGGTCGTGGAGCTGGCTGACCTGGCGGGGTCGACCGAGTACATCATCAAGGTTGTGACCGAGGCGCCCGAGGGCAGCGTGTGGGCGGTGGGCACGGAGATCAACCTGGTGAATCGACTCCAGAAGGAGCTGCCGGGGAAAACGACCTTCTGCCTGGACCCGGTGATCTGCCCCTGCTCGACCATGTACCGGATCCACCCGGCCTATCTGGCGTGGGCGCTGGACAACCTGGTGGAGGGGCGCGTAGTGAACGAGATCAGGGTAGATGAGGAAGTGGGGAAGTGGGCGCGAGTCGCGCTGGATCGAATGCTAGCCGTCCACTAGCACTGGATGGCTAGGCCGACTTCTCTTCGGGGAGCTCGGTCGACGGGCGCTCGGGCCTCGACTCGAGGATCGGGTGGCCGGTGCCGGCGATGACGTCGGCGGTAATGACGCAGCGCTTCACGTCGCTGCGCGAGGGAATCTCGTACATCACGTCGAGGAGAACGTCCTCGATGATCGTGCGCAGCGCGCGCGCGCCGGTCTTCTGCTTGAGCGCCAGGTCGGCGGCGGCCTCGAGCGCGTCCTCACGGAAGACGAGCTCTACTTTATCGAGCGCGAAGAACTTCTGATACTGCTTGACGATCGCGTTCTTCGGATCGATCAGGATCGACATCAGGTCTTCCTTGGTCAGCGCATCGAGACTGACCGTTACCGGCAACCGGCCGATGAACTCCGGGATCAGGCCGTAGCGCATCAAGTCGTCGGTCGTGAGGTGGCGGAGCACCTGAGAATCGTTCGGCTCCGCGCCCTGCGCCGCGGCCGTCTTGAAGCCGACGGTGCGCCGGGCGCCGATGCGCTGCGCCACGAGCCGATCCAGGCCCTCGAACGCACCGCCGCAGATGAACAGGATGTTCGCCGTGTTGATCTGGATGAAGTCCTGGTGGGGGTGCTTGCGCCCGCCCTGAGGCGGGACGTTGGCGACCGACCCCTCGATGATCTTGAGCAGCGCCTGCTGCACCCCCTCGCCCGACACGTCGCGGGTGATGGAAGGGTTGTCCGCCTTGCGGGCGATCTTGTCGATCTCGTCGATGTAGACGATGCCGCGCTCGGCGCGCGCGATGTCGTAGTCGGCTGCCTGGATAAGACGGAGCAAGATGTTCTCGACGTCCTCACCGACGTAGCCCGCCTCGGTCAAGGCGGTTGCGTCGGCGATGCAGAACGGCACATCCAGGATCTTGGCCAGCGTGCGGGCAAGGAACGTCTTGCCCGAGCCGGTGGGGCCGACGAGCAGGATGTTGCTTTTCTCGAGCTCGACCTCATCGACCTGCATGCCGGCGCCGACGCGCTTGTAGTGGTTGTAGACCGCGACCGAGAGAACCTTCTTGGCCCGGTCCTGACCGACGACGTACTGGTTGAGCAGCTCGTAGATGCGCTTGGGAGTGGGGACGCGCGTCGCTGGGAACTTGGCTTTCTGCGCCGGCTGCTGGGCCTCTTCCTCGATGATCTCGCGGCACAGCTCGATGCACTCGTCACAGATGTAGACGCCGCCCGGCCCCGCGATCAGCCGGCGTACCTGCTCCTGCGTCTTGCCGCAGAAGGAGCACCGGTACTGGATGCGGCTGTTGCGTTGACTGGGCATGTGCCGTGACCTCGCTGGAAGAGATTGGGCGCGCGGTGTGGTGCGTTAGGCGGCCGTGGGCGCGGGCTTCGTCTCCCCCTCCTGCGTCGGCTGCGTGCCGCCGCCCGGCGCCTCCTCGGCGCCCTCGGAGATGATGCCGTCGATGATCCCGTACTCAAGCGCTTGCTGCGCAGTCATGAAGTAGTCGCGGTCGGTGTCGCGCTGGATGCGCTCGAGCGGCTGGCCGGTGTGCTTGACCAGGATGTCGTTGAGCTTGCTGCGCAGACGCAGAATCTCGCGCGCCTCGATCTCGATGTCGCTGGCCTGACCACCCCGGCCCTGGGCCTGCCAGGGCTGATGGATGTGGATCGTGGAGTTGGGGAGCGCGTAGCGTAAGCCCTTGGCGCCGCCGGCCAGTAGCACTGTGCCGAAGCTCATCGCGCTGCCGTAGCAGTACGTGTGGATCTTGCACTTGCCTGATCCCATGACGTACTGCATGGTGTCGTACATCGCCAGACCGGCGTGCACGCTGCCGCCCGGGGAGTTGATGTAGATCTGGATGTCCCGGTCCGGGTCTTCAGACCTGAGCAGCAAGAGCTGCGCCACGGCGATGTTGGCAATGTTCTCGTCGATACCGCTGCCGATGAACATGATGCGCTCGCGCAGCAGCCGCGAGTAGATGTCCATGCCGCGCTCGCCGCGCGGGGTTGTCTCGATGACGTAGGGAATGAGTGCCACGGCGGGTAAAAGTCCTCCTACCTCAGTCTACAGACGCCGGCTCTCGCTCGGCGTCGGCCGTGCTCGCTGCGGCGTCCGATCCAGCCGCCGACTCATCCGACAGAACGCCCAGCTCATCTGGTGGATAGCCGCCGGCGCGCTCGACCAGCGACTGGATGGCCTGATGCCGCCGCAGGCTGGTGGTAACGCGGCGCATGCCCTCATCGGCACGGAGTGAGCGGCGGACCTGGTCGGCCTGTGCGCCGTAGGAGGCCGCGGTCCGCTCGATCTCTTCTGCGACCGACTGGGGATCGACCTCGATCTTCTCCTGCTCGGCGAGCTGATCGAGCAGGAGACGCGCCTTGAGTTGGCGCTCTGCCTGCTGACGGATCTCGCCGCGCCACTCCTCCTCGCTTGTGCCCATGATCTGGAGGTACCGCTCCAGCGCGATGCGCTGTTGGGCGAGGGCTTGCCGGCGCTCCTGTGCCAGCGCCTCCGTCTCGGCCTCTAGCAGGCGCTCGGGTACCTCGAAGGTCGCCTTTTCGATCGCCGCGTCGACGGCCTTGTTCTCGGTGGCGGTGCGCGCCGCGCGCAGCGCCTCGCCATACAGACGGCGGCGCACGTCGTTTCGCATCCCGTCGACCGACTCGTACTCGCCGACCGACCTGGCGAAGGCGTCGTCGACCGCGGGTAGCTCCTTCCGCTTGACGTCCTTGACCACGACGGTGAAGTTCGCGCGCCGCTCTTCCTTTATAGGTTCTCCTTCTGTGCCCTCGGGCGCCCCTTCCGGAACGGGCTCACGGCCGGTGGTGATCTCCCAGCTCAGCTCG
>DASTZM010000087.1:0-2113 GCA_035764305.1 Chloroflexota bacterium
AGCGGCGTACATGCTCGCCACTACCCGGTCGTTTCGCACCTCGTCGGAGCGCGACCTGGTCAACTGGCACGCGGACAGCGACCCGATCTTCGCCCGCCTGGCGGGCGAGGTGCATCGCTCCGACAAAGTGACAAAGCTAGAGCTGCTTATCGCCGGGATCCCTGGTCAGCCGGCGACCGAGTCGGTGCGGCGCAGGGCCAGAGTCAACGGACACGACACGCCACTGCTGCACCTTCTCGGTCATCTCAACGCCGTGCTCTTCTCCCCCGAAGACGTGGACCTCGTTGCAGGGCCCGCCGAGCGGCGCCGCCGCTACCTGGACATCACCCTCTCACAGGTCGACCACCGCTACGTTCGTACGCTCCGCCGCTACCTGCGCATTCTGACTCAGCGCAACGCGCTTCTCAAGCTCTCGCGCGATCGATCTGTCCCACCGGACGAGTTCGAATACTGGGACGCCCAGCTCACGGAGACCGGCGCGGCGCTGCTGCTGACGCGCTTGCGGGCGGTCGCAACGCTCAACCGCGAGCTGCGCGCCATTTATCCCACGCTCACCGATCAGCCCGCGCCGCTGACGCTGGAGTACCGAAGCTCGGTGCCGCTCGAGGACTTTCTGCCGCCCGACCCCGGTGGGCGAGCGGGCGACGATGGAGCCGAGGCCGAGCTCGCACGTCGCTTCACGAGCCAGCTGGCCGCGCTCGCGCCGCGTGAGCGCGCCCAGGGAGTCACGCTCTCCGGGCTGCATCGCGACGACGTCGCGTTCACGGTCGACGGCGTCGATCTGCGCACCTACGGCTCGCGCGGTCAGCAGCGTCTGGGCGCGCTGGCACTCAAGCTGGCCGAGACGGCGTTCATGCGTGCCAGCACGGGCGACCAGCCGCTGCTCTTGCTCGACGACGTCATGTCCGAGCTGGACCCTACTCGCCGCCAGCACCTTCAGTCGGCGATATCGGGCCATGACCAGGTGCTCATGACCGCCACGGAGCTGTTGTTCTTCGACCAGGGGCTCCTCGCGAATGCGGCGCGCTACCGCGTCGCGTCGGGTACCGTCACGCGTGAGCAGTGACGGCTCTCCGATGCCGAGCGTCTGGCGTGCGGCATGTCGAGCCTGAGGGGCTCTGCTAGGATCAGAAAACGGTATGAGCGTCCGTCCCACCGCTCCCGCGACGCGTCCTGCGCGAGCCAACGATCAGGCGCCGGGCAGCGCGAAAGAGCTCAAACGCTCCCGGCGCGAGCAGCAACTCGCCCAGCGTGAGCGCTTCGAGCGCGCCGAGCAGCGACGTCGCCGGCTGGTCTGGGGCGGCGTCGCGATCCCGGCGGTTGTCGTGCTCGGCGCGCTGGGCTGGTGGCTCTTCGGTCCCACCGATGGCCCAAAGGTGCAGAGCCTCCCAGTCCAGGGTCAGACACACATCCAGGAGGGACAGTCCCACCCGCCGTACAACAGCGTCCCGCCCACGTCGGGCTGGCACTACGGTAATCAGGTGGCTCCGCCCGGAGTGTCGCGCGCGCCGATTGCGGACGAAATCCAGGTCCACAACCTGGAGCACGGCGAGATCATGGTTCAGTACGACTGCCCGCAGGGCTGCGACGAGATGATCTCGAAGCTCGAGACGATCGTGCGCGGTTATCCCAAGAAGGTCGTGCTGGCGCCCTACCCCGGGCTCGTGGAGAAGACGCAGCACAAGCTGGCCTTGACTGCCTGGGGCAAGCTTGTATACCTGGACGCCGCGGACGAGCCGTACATCCGGCGGTTCATCGCGCAGAACAAGGACAAGGCGCCTGAGTTCTTCCCCGACTAGCCGGCGCGCGGGGCTCGCGGCGCCGGCACCGCTGGTCCGGCTCAGGGCCAGCGTGCGTGACTACTGGCCCTTCTACCTGATGGGCGCGCCGATCGTGCTGGTGGTGCTGACCATCTTCCGCGGACTGAGCTGGCAGTGGTGGGGCATCCTCACCGCGTCCCCGGCGGTGCCACCCGCCGTCGTCGCTCCGGCTGCACCGGCGCCCGCGGCGCGCCAACCTGCCGGCGTCGCGGCGCCGGCTCCAGCGCCGGCGCCCAACGCCCCCGCGGCGGGCGCGAAGCGCCCCCTCCCGCCATCCAACGACCCGCCGCCCA
>DASTZM010000088.1:0-3167 GCA_035764305.1 Chloroflexota bacterium
GGTAGCATGTGCCCAGGAGAAACCGGGTACCCGGGGGACTGACCAAGATGACCGCAGTTGCCGAGCAGAGGCTGTCTGAGATTTCGGAGAGCGCGCCCGAGTCACAGAACGACGAGGAGTACTTCAGCTACGAGTGGTTCTCCAGCCTCGCCGCCTACCGCGAGGCGAATCGCGCGCAGCTCCAAGCGTTCCTGTCGGGACTCAAGGTGCCATCGCCGTGGATGGGGGTGGACGTCGCGTGCGGCGTGGGGCTGATGTCCGAGCTGACGCACGAGATCGGCAGCAAGATCGGCGGCTTCATCCAGCGCATCGCGTGCGTCGACCTGGACTTCGACGCGCTCAAGCTCGCCCGCCACAACCTGGCCAACGTCCCGGCGGACTTTCTCCACGCCCTGGGCGACAAGCTACCCCTGCGCGACGGCTTCGGCAGCTTCGTCACCATCGGCAACAGCATCCACAACTTCGGCGAAGCGCAGAAGTCGTCGCTCTTCGGCGAGGCGTATCGCGTGCTAAGGGGCGGCGCGTCGCTCTTCTTCAACAGCGCCTTCTATGACGGAACGATGGTCCCCGGGACCGAGAAGTTCTACAGCGAGAAGGTGCGCCGCGCGCTGCGCGCCATCGGGCGCGAGCAGCGCCCCGCGCGCCACGAAGACGAGCGTCCCGAGGCGGCCAAGCAGATCGGCCCGGACGAGTATGTGCGCCTCGCCGAGCGGGCGGGCTTCGTCCAGGTGGAGAAGCACGAGGTGCAGGTGCGCATGGACCAGGAGCTGTGGGAGGCGATCTGCTCCTACGGCGCCTATGCACAGGGGATGTTCCACTTCCGCTACTCTGCGGAGACGTCGGTGAAGAACCTGGTACGGGCAGTAAAGGACATCTTCGCCGACCCGGACTGGGAGACCAAGTACCCCGGCTTCACCGACGCCGCCGGACGCTTCATCCCCCGCAACTGGCTCTGGGTCACCGCGACCAAACCCGCCTAGCCCGATGAAGCTACTCCTCGAGGAAATGACGCGGGATCAGGCCCGCGAGGCGTTTGATGCGGGGGCGCTGGTCGTCCTACCTACCGGGTCGATCGAGCAGCACGGGCATCACCTGCCGCTGGTGGTCGACACCACCGCGGTCACGCACGTGGCGCGCGCGGCGGCCGAACGGGCGTCGAAGGATGTCCCCGTCGTGGTGACGCCGACGATGCACTTCGGCGTGTCCCACCACCACATGGACTTCGCCGGCACCATGTCGCTCCCCAGCACCGTCTACATCGACGTGCTGCGCGAGCTGGTACGCGGCCTTCACCACCACGGCGCGCGCCGCGTGATCCTACTCAACGGCCACGGCGGGAACCAGAGCCCGAACGGCGTCGTCGTCCAGTCACTCGTGCACGACGAGCGCCTCGACCTCGCGCTGGGCAGCCTCTCCTACTGGTCCGTGCCCATCACACGGAAGGATGGGTCACGCGGCGGCATCTCCCCCGGACACGCCGGGCACTTCGAGACGTCCCTGATGCTCGCGCTCCGCCCGGACCTGGTCCAGCTGGACAGGCGCCGCGCCCCGCTAGGCACGCTGCACGCGATCGAGCACGCCCAGGAACACGGCGCCTTCGCCCGCGCGGGCGGCACGACCGACGACGCGTCCGAGGCCGACGCCGCCGAGGGGAAGCGCGTCCTAGAGGAGGTAGTCGCCGCCGTCGCCGACTACTTCATCCGGTTTTACAGGCAGACGCGCCAGATGTAGACTGGGTTCCCAGGAGGGAACCTGCCGTGACCGCACGCGCGCTGACTCGTCGCTCGCTCCTCGGCTCTGGAGTCGGACTCGTTGGACTCACCGCCGCCGCGTGCGGCGCCGGCGGCTCGACCGGCGACGCCAAGCCCGCCGCCGACCTGCCTCCCGCCACCGTCAACTTCTGGCATTGGGGCACGGTAGGCGCGGACAACTACCTACCTACCTTCCAGACCGTCTCGGACAAGTTCATGGCCGCCAGTCCGAAGATCAAGGTAGTCAACCAGATGCCGGCGGACTACGACAATAAGCTCGTCGTCGGTCTGGCGTCGGACACCGCGCCGGACGTCTTCCTGCAGCGCGGCCCCAACGCGCGCCAGTGGTTCAACGTCGGCACCACGCGCGATGTGCAGGCCTACGTCAGCAAGGACAAGAACGCCGCCAACGAGCTGAAGAGCGTCATCAAGGTCTTCACCGACTACTACACCGTCAACGGCAAGCTGATCGGCATCCCGTGGGACTACTCCACCATCGCCACGGTCTTCAATGTCGACCACGTGCGTGAGGCCGGCCTCACACTCCCCGCCCAGCTGGGAGACAAGTGGGACTGGAACATGGCGCTCGAATACGCGCAGAAGATGACCAAGAAGGCCAACAACCCGCCGCGCTGGGGCATCCTGGCCGAGTCGACGGGCGAGACGGGCTGGTTCAACTGGATCGCCGCCAACAGCGCGTCCTTCTTCGACCAGTCCGGCAAGGCCGTCATCAACTCGCCCGCCGCCGTCGCCGCGACTCAGTGGCTGGTGGACTTGATCCACAAGCACCAGCTCTCCCCGACGCGCCAGGAGCTAGGCGCCCTCGCCGCATCCAACCAGAAGATCGTCGGGCTGCAGCAGGGGCGCCTGTCGATGACGTTCAACGGAGACTGGAACTTCCAGCCCATCGGGCAGGGCGGCACCGGCCTGAGCTGGGACGTGAGCTACATCCCGCGCTCCCCCACCACCAAGAAGACCGCGAGCATTGGCAACCTGCGCGGCCTGGTCGTCTCGCAGGCCACCAAGGTGCCCGAGCAGGCGTGGGCATTCGTGGCGTACACGCTCAAGAAGGAAGTGCAGGAGATCATCCCCCCGCAGCTGCAGGAGGTCCCCGCGCGCGAGGACGTGGCGCTGGCGCTTTACGCCGACCCCGCTAAGGCTGGCCCGCCGCAGAATCGCAAAGCGCTGGCCGACGCCATCAAGGCCGTCACGCCGCTCCCGTGGCACGACACCGCGCCGCGCGCCGAGTGGAACCCCATCATCGACAAGTGGCGCAACGACATGTGGGACAACAAGGTCACCGTTCAAGAAGGCCTGCGCCAGATGCAGGACGAGCTCCAAAAGCTCATCGATCAATACAAGAAGTAGGGATTCGGGGACCTGCACGGCGCAGCCGTGCAGGTCCCCCAAGAAAGA
>DASTZM010000089.1:0-2614 GCA_035764305.1 Chloroflexota bacterium
AAGAGCCACGCCAGCGCCCCGCGCGCCACCTCCCGCTCCGGCAGTCGCAGCTGGGCGCCCGCTGCCACCAGCCCGGCCGACCACAGCAGCGCCAGCGGCGCGATGCCGGCGAAGAACGCCTTGGCCTGCGCCGCTCCGCCCATTTCGATCCGCAGCACGTCGCCCAAGCCGTAACGCGCCAGAAGGAACGCAACCTGCGACGCCGCGCACCACCAAACAATTCCCGGTACCGCTAGCCCGCCAGAACCCCATCCCGCGCGCGGCAGCCCGCGCAGGGCCAGCCCCGCCGTCACCGCTACCGTCAGGAGCCCGGCGGACACCGCAAGCAGCGCCTCGACCATCACCGGCCAGCGGACCAGGTAGTCGTATCCGTACCACCACGTGCGAAACGACTCAGCCAGCCCCCCATTGCCGATGTACGCCACCGGTGCCCGTAGCACCGCCATGGGCCAAAAGCGAGCCAGCGCCGGGAGCGCGCCGGACGTGGGCTCTTGCGCCGCGAGGTACACGTTGCCGGCAACCGCGGCCACGGCCGCCGCGAGCAGCACCAATCGTGCGCTCCAATGCGCCCACACCGGGCGTCGGAACCGGTACACGAGTCCGGCCGCTGCGCCTGCTACGACCGGCAACGCGGTCGGCTTCACGAGTAGCGCCCCGGCTGACATGAGCATCCAGGCCGCCGACCACCGCGATCGCGCAGGGCCGGGACCGCCGACCCAGAGTTGGAGCGCCGCCAGAAACGACCCCGAGGCCAGCGTCGTCGCCAGCGGATCGTTGCTGACGCTGCCGAGCAGGAAGAGATGGCCAGGCGCCAGCGCCATCCCTGCGGCAGTCGCCGCCGGCGCCATACGTCCCGGCCAGAGCACGAGCGCCGCAAGCCAGATTAGCGCCAGCGTCGCCGCGCCGCACAGCGCGGAGAGCAGCCGCACCGCGAAGATGCGCGTCGGCTCGGATGCGCCGTCCGTCAGCCGCCACGGGATAGCGGCCAGCAGGTAGTAGGTCGGCAGCTGGCGTGACTCGACACCGGTCGCACGCGCCGTCGGGTCGTGCGCGATCGCGCGAACGTACTCGACGTGCGCCGCCTCGTCAGGTCCATTGTCGAGCGGGTTCAGCGCTGCGCCCAGCGCCGCCCGACAGATCAGATACGCCGCGAGGAGGAGTAGGGCTCGGCTACGTCTCAACGCGGCCCAGCAAGAGTCCCGCGGTCAGCGCCACGGCGATCGCCGGCAGCATCAACACCTGCGCCAGGCCCTGCCCCCACTGCGAGAGCGTCACCGCCAGCGTCCCGGCGGCGATTGATGCGCCGTACAGGACCAGCACTGCCCCCTTGTGGGGCAGTCCCAGCTTCACCAGGCGGTGGCTGGTGTGGTCTTTCCCCCCCTGCGCCACGTGGCGCCCGGTCAGCAGCCGGTGCGCCGTCACCAGGCTCGTGTCGAAGATCGGTAGTGCCAGCACCACCGCTACAAGCGCGAAGCTCCACCACGCGGGCCCGCTCACGTTCAGCTTCAGCCCGATCACCGAGAGCAGAAAGCCCATGAACAGCGTTCCGGCATCCCCCATGAATACCGAGGCCGGATTGAAGTTGTAGCGCAGGAATCCGAAGCACGCTCCGGCCAGCGCCAGCGCCATCGACGCCACCAAGATCTGCCCGTGCAGCGCCGCCAGCAGCGCGAAGAACAGTGATGCGATCGCCGTCGCCCCGGCCGAGAGGCCGTCCATGTTGTCCAGGAAGTTGATCGCGTTGCTGATGCCGATGATCCACAGCACGGTCAGCAGCACGTCCGCCACCTGGCTGCCAAAGACGTGGAACTGCAGACCCCCCAGAAGCGCCACCGTCGCTGCCAGGAGCTGCCCCGCCAGCTTCGCGCGGGGCGGCACGCCTCCGAATGTGTGCTTGTACTTGTCGTCGACGAAGCCCATGGCCAGCAGCGTAAGCGTCGCCAGGAAGATCGCCCCCAGCTCGCGCGTCGCCGCCGGCAAGAACACCTCCGGTGCCGCGATCTCCAGGCGGCTCACCAGCAGCACCGCCAGCCAGAACGCGGCGTACACCGCCAGGCCGCCCAGCAGCGGCGTTGGGTCGTGGTGCACCTTCCGGTGGCTCGGCTGGTCCAGCACCCCCCAGCGGCGCGCCAGACCGCGCGCGATAGGCGTGGCGACCAGCGAGGCGCCCAGCGCCGCGCCGAAGACCGCCACGTAGGCCAGGAGGAGGTGCATCCCTTACATAACGCGGGCAACCGCTACCGGTTGCCCGCCACCAGGGAAGTATAGAAGCCTTCCATGGTCCCCACCAGCGTCGAGATGTCGTAGCGCGGGTGCACGGCGCCACGCGCAGCTGAGGCGTAACGCTCCCGCATCGCTCTATCCGTGAGCGTCTCCAGCGTTGCGCGGGCGATCGCGTCCGAGTTGCCTGTGCGGACAACCCGCCCCGTGACCCCGTCCTCGATCAGCGACACGGTACCGCCAGCCCGCGTCGCCACTATCGGGACCCCGGCTGCCATAGCTTCGATCAGCGAGACCGGCAGTCCCTCGTTGTCCGACGTGTTCAGCAGCACGTCGAGCGACGCCAGCGCCGCCGGCAACGCGGCGTGCTCTACCCAGCCGGCCATGTGCAGTC
>DASTZM010000090.1:0-19476 GCA_035764305.1 Chloroflexota bacterium
ACGGCAACACGCACTTCCCGGCGGAGCACCGACTCCTGCCGCGACGGCTGGCGGACGCGGGCTACGACTGCGGCCTGTCGGGCAAGCTGCACCTGGCGGGCGCGGCGTGGGGGCGCGAGCCGCGGATCGACGACGGCTACCGCTATTTCCAGTACTCCCACGCGCCGCGCCACGACTGGCCAAAGGGGCACGACTACGCCGACTGGCTCGCGGCGCAGGGTCACGACCCGGGCAAGGTGATGGCGGTGCGGTCCAAGCGCCAGGGACCGCTGCACGAGCCCGACGCGGAGCACGACAACACGCCCGTCGAGCTGCACCAGACACACTGGTGCGTGGAGAAGGCGCTCGAGTTCATCGCCGAGCCGCGCACCGGGTCGCAGCCCTGGCTGCTGAGCGTCAACCCGTATTACCCGCACCCGCCGTTCAACCCGCCGTGGGAGTACTACCGGCGCTACGACCCGGCGGCGCTTCCGGGCCCCCACTTCCGCGAGAGCGATCTGGAGACGCAGCGGCGGCTGGCGGAGGGCGGGGTGGACTTCCAATCCGCTCCCAAGCGCCCGGAGGAGTTCCAGGCGCAGAAGGTCCAGGCGGCTTACTACGCGCAGATCGAGCTCCTGGACGCCGAGCTGGGGCGGCTGCTCGAGGCGCTGGATCGCTCGGGCGAGCGCGAGCGCACGGTGATCGTCTTCACCAGCGACCACGGCGAGGCGCTGGGCGACCACGGTCTGACGCAGAAGGGCTGCCGTTTCTACGACGGGCTGGTGCGCGTCCCGCTGATCTGGTCGCTCCCCGGCACGATCCAGCAGGGGCTGGTCAGCGACGCGCTGGTCGAGCTGACGGACATCGCCCCGACGCTGTACGAGCTGGTGGGGCTGCCCATCCCCGAGGACACGCAGGGGAGGTCGCTCCTGTCCATCCTGACGGGTCGGGCGCCGGCCGGCCAGCACCGCGAGTTCGTGCGCAGCGAGTACTACGACGCGGTCGAGCTGCCGAACCACACCTTCGGCACGATGTACCGCGACCGGCGCTGGAAGCTGGTGGTCTACCACGGGCTGGAGGTGGGCGAGCTGTACGACATGCAGACCGACCCGTGGGAGCACGAGAACCTGTGGGACTCGCCCGAGGCCGAGCACCAGCGGGTCAAGACCGATCTGCTGAAGCGGAGCTTCGACGCGACGGTGCGCGCGATGGACTACGGGCCCAAGCGCATCATGCCTTCCTGAGAGGGCGCTTCGAGGCGGGTCGGGCCGGCTGGCGTATCCTGAGCGCGTGAAGCTCCTGGAAGGCATCTCGCCGCCGCTCGTGACCCCGCTCCTGCCCGATGGCTCGCTGGACGAGCCCGGCCTGCGCCGCCTGATCGACTACGTGATCGACGGCGGGGTGCACGGCATTGTCGTGCTCGGCTCGAGCGGCGAGGCGGCGCTGCTGCTGCCCGAAGTACGGCGCCGGGTTGTCGAGGTGGCGGTGGATCAGGCGGGGAGACGTGTCCCGGTGGTCGTGGGCACGGGCGAGCCGGGCACCGCGCTGGCGGTGCAGTCGACGCGTCTTGCACAGCAGGCCGGCGCCGCAGGGGCGATCGTGGTGCCTCCCTTCTACTACCCGCACGACCAGGAGGCGGTGAAGCGCCACTACCGGACGCTGCGCGACGAGGTGGGGCTGCCGCTGCTGGCGTACCACATCCCCGGGATGACCAAGGTGCCGGTGGAGGCGGACACGCTCCTGGAGCTGGCGGCGGACGGCACGCTGGTGGGGATGAAGGACAGCGCGGGGAGCTTCGCGTACTACCAGCGCATCGTGGACGGGACGCGCGACAACCCGCGCTTCGCCGCGCTGCAGGGAAGCGACCAGTTTCTGTTCGCGGGGCTGCACTACGGCGGCGACGGCGCGATCAGCGTGATCTCGCAGGTGGCGCCCAAGATCATGGTGGCGCTGTACGACGCGGCGCGCGCGAGCGACTGGGACGAGGCGCGCCGGCTGCACGCGCAGTGGCAGAGGGTGAGCGCGGCGATCGGGCCGGGGTGGATCCCGGCGATCAAGGGGGCGTTCAGCGCGCTGGGCATCTGCGGCCCGCACGTGGCGGCGCCCAACGCGACGTGGTCCGAGGACCGTCTGACGGCGCAGCGCACGCGCGTCCTCGAGATGCGGGAACAGGGGCTGCTCGAGCCGCGCGTCCCCGTCGCGGCGTGACGGCGTGACCGGGGCCGATCCGGCCGTGACGGGCGGCGACTCGGGCAACCGGGTGACGGGCGTCGCCGACGTCCTGATCATCGGCGCGGGCGCGTCGGGCGCGGCGGCGGCGTGGTCGCTGTCGCGCCGCGGCCTGGCGGTGGTGTGCCTGGAGCAGGGCGGGTGGGTCGCCCCTGAGTCGTACCCCCACTGGAGGCCCGACTGGGAGCTGCATCGCCAGACCGACTTCGCGAAGGACCCCAACGTCCGCCGGCGTCCGGAGGACTATCCGCTGGACACGAGCGAGTCGCCGATCAACCCGCTGATGTTCAACGCGGTGGGCGGCAGCACGATCCACTGGACGGGCCACTTCCCGCGCTTCCGCCCGTCGGACTTCCGCGTGCGGTCGCTGGATGGCGTCGCGGACGACTGGCCGATCAGCTACTGGGACCTGGAGCCGTACTACGAGCAGAACGACGCCTTCATCGGCGTCTCGGGTGTGGACGGGGACCCGGGGTACCCGCCTCGCTCGCGCAGGCACGGTCCGCCGTTTGGGCTGGGCGCGGCCGGCGACGCGTACGTGCGCGGGCTGGAGAAGCTGGGCTGGCACTGGTGGCCGTCCGACAGCGCGCTGTTGACGGCGCCCCATCAGCCGGGGCGGCAGGTGTGTACGTCGTGCGGGCCGTGCGATATGGGCTGCCCGATTGGCGCGCTGTCCAGCGCGCAGGTGACGTACTGGCCGGCGGCCATCGAGCAGGGCGTGGACCTGCGCACGCACGCACGCGTGCGCGAGATCACGGTCAACGCGCGCGGTCTGGCGGACGGGGCGGTGTATTACGACGCGGAGGGGACGGTGCGCGAGCAGCGGGCGCGGGCGGTGGTGGTGGCGTGCAACGGGGTGGGGACGCCGCGCCTGTTGCTCAACTCGGTGAGTGGACGGTTCCCCAACGGTCTGGCCAACTCGAGCGGGCTGGTGGGGAAGAACCTGATGTTCCACCCCTTCGGCAGCGTCTCGGGGGTGTTCTACGAGCGCGTCGACGGCTACCGGGGGCCGCTGGGCTCCTTCCTGTACTGCCACGAGTTCTACGAGACCGACGCGTCGCGCGGCTTCGTGCGGGGCGTACAGCTGCAGCTCAACCGGGACAGCGGGCCGCTGACGGCGGCGCTGGGCGGCTTCACGGGGCACCCCGTCGCGTGGGGAGCGGATCACCACCGGCAGGTGCGCGACCGCTACGGGCGGATGCTGACGATCGGCGTGCTGGTGGACGATCTGCCGGACGAGACGAACACGGTCACGCTTTCGCCGGTGCTGACGGACGGGCATGGGATCCCGGCGCCAAAGATCACGTACACGCTGAGCGAGAACAGTCAGAGGGCGCTGGAGTTCGGCGTGGCGCGGGCGGCGGATCTGCTGGAAGCGGCGGGGGCGCACACTGTCCTGAAGGACGTGCTGGTCCGTGACTCGGGGTGGCACCTCATGGGGACGGCGCGGATGGGGAAGGATCCGGGGCGGTCGGTGGTGGACGAGTGGGGGCGGGCGCACGACGTGGGCAACCTGTTCGTGGTGGATGCGAGCGTGTTCGTGACGGGGGCGGCGGTCAACCCGACGACGACGATCCAGGCGCTGGCTCTGCGCACGTCGGAGTGGCTGGCGGACCATTTTCAGGAGGTGGCGGCATGAGCGCCCTCGTGCTCACGCCGCTGCAAGTGGCACTGCTGGCGGCGGTGCAGAACCGGCTCATCCCGCCGGACGGGCACGTACCCGGGGCGGGGGACGCGGGGTGCGCCGAGCGGGTGGATGGGTATCTGGTCGAGCGGCGTGAGTGGCGTACCGAGCTGCTGGCTGCGCTCCAGGCGGTGGACGTCGCCGCGGCGCGGATCCGCGAGTCGCGGAGTGCGCTCGCGTCGGCGGAACTGGAAGGCACGGGTTTCCTCAACCTGTCGGCGGATGAGCGCGACGCGGCGCTGACCGCGGTGCAGGCTGAGTACCCGCGGCTGTTTGCCCGCCTGCTACGCCTGACGTACACGGCGTATTACACCGACCCCGGTGTACGCAGCGCCGCGGGGTTCGAGGCGGACCCACCGCAGCCCGGCGGCTATGGGACGACGACGTTCGACGAAGCCCGGCTGGAGCCGGTCAGGCAGAGGGGCAAGCTCTGGCGCGACGCGTAATTACATTGGATATACTCGTTCGATGCGTGCGAGCATTGTGCGGATCGGCAACTCGCGCGGGCTCCGCATCCCGAAGGCGCTGCTCGAGCAGTGCGCTATCGGCGACGAAGTTGACCTGTCGGTGGAGGACGGGCGCCTGATTGTCAGCCCGCACCGCCGGGTCAGGGAAGGGTGGGCAGAAGAGGCACGCGCGATGGCCGCCAGTGGCGACGACCGGCTGCTCGATGCGGCATCGTCGACTCGCTTTGACGACGCCGAGTGGGAGTGGTAGACGCGCCACGCCGGCGACGGTCGCCGGGCCCGCCGAGGCCCCCCAGCCGGTTCGACATATTCCTCGTTGTCCTCGATCCGACGGTCGGGCGTGAGATCCGGAAGACACGCCCGTGCGTCGTCGTTTCGCCGGATGAGCTCAATCACACGCTGCAGACCGTCATCATCGCCCCCATGACGACCGTCGGTCGCACCTACCCGTGGCGTGTACCGGTCACGTTTGGCGGCAAGCGCGGTTGGGTTGTCCTGGACCAGCTCCGCGCCGTCGACCGAGACCGCCTGGTCCGCCGCCTGGGATCACTCAGCGCGTCCGCTTCAAGCGATGTGCTCGCCGTGCTGGCGGAGCTGTTCGCTCCGTAAGCGCGTGCGAACGGAGCACGTGGCGATCTCGACTGAAGCCGAACTCGCCGGCGCCCCGGAGCAGATCGAGGGCTGCTTCGCCGCCTGCGACTTGCGGGTCGCTCTCAAGGGCACGGCCAGAGCGCATCCGGGGAGCATCCACTGGCACCTCAAGCGGGGGAGAGAGAGGGGCACACTCGAGGTGACGTTGTGGCCGTCGCAGCGGCGACTGTGGCTCAGCGTCCACGACAACCGGGGCGCGCCGTGGATTGACGAGATGTTGCCGGACCTGAAGGAGGCTTTGGCGGCGCTGAATGGAGGTGGAGGTGGTCCGGGTTAGGCCGCTACGGCGGGTGGGCGGCGGGGGGACCAGGGGGCGGCTTGCTCGAGCTGGGAGGCGAGGCGGAAGAGGGTTGCTTCGTCGCCGAAGCGGGTGGCGATCTGGATGCCGATGGGCAGGCCGTCGCCTGACATGGCGAGGGGGAGCGAGGCGGCGGGGTTGCCGGCGGAGTTGAAGAGTGAGGTGAAGCCGATGCTGGCGTCGCGCGCGGCGGCGTAGGCGTCGTCGTCGGTGGAGGACATGTCGAGCGCGCCGAGGCGCGGTGGCGGCTGGCACATGGTGGGGGAGAGGATGACGTCGTAGCGCTGCATGAAGGCGGCGACGGCGCGCCCGACGCGGTGGATGGCGTTGAGGGCACGCGGGTACTGGACGGCGGTCATGGTGGCGGCGTCGCGCACGCGGCCCCACGTGACGCGCTCGACGTCGTCCTCGCGCAGCTCGCGTCCCAGCGCGGCGGCGCGCAGGTGCAGGTTGTTGGCGACGTTGGCGGCGACGACGACGCGCACGGCCTCCGACCACGCGTGCTGGTCGAACTCGGGGCGCGTCTCCTCGACGTCGTGGCCCAGCCGCGCGCACAGCTTCGCGGCGTCGTGGGCCGCGGCGGCGCATTCGGGGTGCACCGGAGAGCCGTTCCATGGCTTGACGGTCAGGGCGATGCGCAGGCGGCCGGGATCCTGGCCGACCTCCGAGAGGAAGGGGCGCGTGGGTGGGGGCGCCCAATAGGGGTCTCCCAGGTCCGGGCCGGAGGTAGCGTCGAGCAGGGCGGCGCTGTCGCGCACGGACCAGGTCACGGCGTGCCCGATCGACAACCCGCCCCACCCCTCGGCGACGTCGGGCCCCATCGGGTTGCGCATGCGGGTGGGCTTCAGGCCGAACAGACCACAGGCAGAGGCGGGGATGCGGATCGAGCCGCCGCCGTCGGTGGCGTGGGCCATTGGGAGCCAGCCGGCGGCCACGGCCGCGGCCGAGCCGCCGCTCGACCCACCGGGGGAGTGCTCGCGGTTCCACGGGTTGCGCGTCGGTCCGAAGAGGCGGGGCTCGGTCGACGGCGCGAGCCCGAGCTCGGGCGTGTTGGACTTGCCGGCGATGACCAGCCCGGCGCGCTTGAGGCGGAGGGTCAGCTCGCTGTCGTGGTCGGCCACGGCGTCTTTGAACAGCGCGGCGCCGTAGGTCGTCGGGACACCGGTGTAGAGCGCGCCCAGGTCTTTCAGGAGGTAGGGCACGCCGGTGAAGGGGCCGTCGGGGAGGCCCTCGCGCAGCGCGGCGCGCGCCAGGTCGTCCATACGGTAGACGACGGCGTTGAGCGCGGGGTTCTCGCGCTCGATCCGCCCGAGGGTCCAGTCGAGCGCCTCGGCGGCGGAGATCTCGCGGGTGCGGATCAGGTGCGCGAGCGAGAGGGCATCGTGCTGAGACAGATCGGGGGCGGGCATGGCGCGCCGACTATAGCCCGGTGCCGGGGCTACGACCGGCGCGCCCTGTCTTGCTTACTCGTAGCGCAGCGCCGCGACGATGGGGAGTCGCGCCGCCTGGCGCGCGGGGATGAGCGCAGCGACCACACCGACCAGCAGACCGATGGCGATGGCGACGAGCGCGCCCGCCCACGGGAGCTCGTAGGACAGCATGCCCCCGCCGCCGTAGCCGATGGCGGACACGCCGAGCACGAGCACGTAGCCCAGCCAGATGCCCGCGAGGATGCCGAGCGCGGTGCCGAGCGCGGCGAGGAGCAGGCTCTCGCCGAGGATCATGCGCCGCACCTGCGTGCGCGTCATCCCCACCGCGCGCAGCGTGCCGATCTCGCGCGTGCGCTCGATGACGTTGATGGCCAGCGTGTTGATCATCCCGATCAGCCCCGGTAGGGTCACGGCGACGAGCAGCGCGTACATGGCGTACTGAATCGTCCGGAACAGCGCGATCTGCGAGTCCTTGAAGGTCGACGAGTCGACGAGCGAGAAGGCGGGATAGTCGGCCGCGACGCGCTCGATCGCCCGCCGCACGGCGCTCGGGTCGGCGCCGGGAGCCGGGTCGGCCATGAGAAGCAGGTCGGTGGTAGCGTGGAAGTCCGCCGCCAGGTTGGCGTGTGAGACGTAGCCGGTGGCGAGCTTGGCGTTGAGGTAGTCCAGGCCAACGCCGACGACGCGGTAGCTGCGCTCGCCCTCGGCCGAGCGCAGGGTGACGGTGTCTCCCGGCCTGGCCCTGAGCTGGAGGGCCAGGACGCTGTTCATGATCAGGGCGCGCTCTCGCCCGACGGCGGCGTACGCCTGTCCGGGGTCACCCTGGCTGAAGATCAGCCCGGAGAGGAGAGGGAAGGTCTGCGGATCGATGCCGATCAGCTGGAACTGCGCTGCGCTTGCGCCCGCCGCCGCGCCGCCGGGAGCCACGGCGTCGGCGAGGGCGTGGCGCAGCGACGTGACGGTGCCCACGCCGGGGGTCTCGCGCAGCCGGCGCGCCAGCTCCGGGCCGGCGCCGACGTTGCCGCCGCCGAGCAAGATGGAGGCGGGCATCAAGAGGTAGCGCGCGCCAAAGCTGCGGTCCAGGTAGCCCGAGAAGCCGGCGACCAGGCTGGTGATGGTGCTGAGGAGCGCGACGCCGATCGCCAGGCCGACCATCATGGTGGAGGCGGTGATGGCGGCGCGGTCGGGCTGGCGCGCCAGGTTTCCCTGCGCGATCTGCCCCTCGCGCGCGAAGGCCAGCTCCAGCAGCCTGCCGAACAGGGTCGCGACGGGGCGCACCACGGCCGGCGCGACGAGCACCAGGCCGACGAGCACGAAGACGGCGCCGAGCGAGGCCAGACCCGCCTGGCGGCTGACCAACCCTAGTGCCGCGAAGGCGAGAAGGGCCGCGCCGGCGATGGCGCTCCAGCGCGCGGCGCGCGCCGCGGTGCTTTCGGGCGTGGGGCGCAGTGCCTCCATGGGGGTGACGCGCGTGGCGGCGAAGGCGGGCAGGAGCGCTCCCGCGACGGTGATTCCGACGCCAAGCAGCAGGGCCGACGCGAGGCTGCCGACCGTCGGCGACGGCAGGACGGCGTGGGCGCGCATGAACTGCTCGGTGATGGCGCCCAGGCCGGCGATCATCCCCGCGGCCATGAGGTACCCGAGCACGAGGCCGATGGCGGTCCCCACCAGACCCTGGGTCACGCTTTCGGCCAGCGTCATGCCGAGGATGGTGCGGCGCGACGCGCCCACCGCACGCAGCATCCCGAAGTCGTGGCGGCGCTCGGCGACGACGGTGCGGAAGGTGTTGTGGATGATGAAGGAGCCCATCAGCAGGGCCATGAAGCCGAACACGCCGTAGATGGCCTGGCCGGCCTGGATGGCGGTCTGCATTTCGCCACCGCTCTCCAGCTCTCCCAGGCGGTAGGCACTGCCGAGGCGGTTCTGCACCGCGGCGGCGACCGTGCTGCGGTCGGTGGACGTGGCGAAGACCGCCTCCACGGCGTTGATCTGCCCAGGCGCGTCGAAGATGCGCTGTGCGGCGCCGAGTGGGAGGTAGACGTCTTCCGCGCCCACAGTGGGCGGCGCGTTGAGCAGCCCGACGACGCGCAGACGCGCGGTCCCCGCGGCTGAAGGCAGGATCAGCGTGTCGCCGACCGACAGCCCGAGCTTCTCGGCCAGCCGGGACGGCAGGAGCGCGGCGTCGGCATCGGAGTCGGCGAGCAGACGACCGGCGGTGAGCGCGTAGGAGCGCACGGCGTAGGCGGTAGCGGGATCCACTCCCACGATGCTCAGGGCGTTGACCGTGGCGGGCGCGCCGCCGGTGCCGGACGGCAGCAGCGCGTTCCGGCGGAGCATGCCGGTGGCGTGGGCGACCCCGGGCGTGCCGCGGACGGTGTCGACGTTCGATGGCGCGAACGACGCGCCGGAGACGTGCGAGACGCTCAGATCGACCTGCCCGGTGCTCATCAGCAGGTTCTGGCGGTAGGCCTCGCTCATGGCAGGGGTGAGCAGGCTCAGGCTGAAGAAGACCGCGACGCCGAAGATGACGGCGAGGGTGGTGAGCGAAGAGCGGAGCGGGCGGCCGAGCAGGTAGCGCGCGCCGAGCGCGAACTGGAAGCGGGCGGCGTTGAGCGCACCAAGGGGACCGCGGGTGGGAGGCATGAGGGCGGATGCGCGCGAGGCGGTCACAGCGCCGCCACCTTCTCGCGCGTCTCACGGATCTGCGTCTCGTGGTCGCCCCCCAGGCGAGTCTCGTCGACGACCTTGCCGTCCTTGAGGAAGACGATCCGGTCGGCGTAGGCCGCGAGGCGCGGGTCGTGGGTGACCATCAGGACGGCGCGGCCGGAGGGGCCGGCGACGTCGCGCAGGAGGCCGGCGATCTCGTCGGCGGCGCGGGTGTCGAGGTTGCCGGTGGGCTCGTCGGCCAGGATCAGGCGCGGCTCGGCACACAGGGCGCGCGCCAGCGCGACGCGCTGCTGCTGCCCGCCCGAGAGCTGGCTGGGGCGGTGAGTCAGGCGCTCGCCCATGCCCAGGCGGCGCAGCCAGTCGCCGGCGGCGGCGCGGGCGCGGTCGGGCGGGTGGCCGTCCAGGATGAGCGGCAGCGCGGCGTTGTCGACCGCGCTGAGCACGGGGAGCAGGTTGAAGAACTGGAAGACGAAGCCGAGCTTGCGGCGGCGCAGCTCGGTGAGACGCGTGTCGTCGAGCGTGGAGGTATCGGTCCCATCGAGCATCACGCTGCCGCTGGTGGGGCGGTCCAGCCCGCCGATCAGGTGGAGGAGGGTCGACTTGCCGCAGCCGCTGGGGCCCATGACGGCGACAAACTCGCCGTGGGCGATCGAGACGGCAACGTGGTCGAGCGCGGTGACGGCGGCTTCGCCGTGGCCGTAGGTCTTGGTGAGGCCGACGGTCTGGACGAGCGGAACGGACGGGGAACTGGCGAGAGGGGTCATCGTGTCTTCCTTTAGACAGAACTCAGGGAAAGGGCCGGCTCACGCCGGCGGGGCGGGCGGCCGCGCGGGCGCGGCTCGGGCTGGGGCAAGGGCTGCTTGCGCACGTCGTCCAGGCGGGCCTCGACCATGTCGAGCCAGCGCAGGTCGGCCTCCAGGTGCATGACCGCCTTATCGAGCAGGAGGATGGTCGCCAGCTCGGCGCGGGGATCGGCCTGCTGGCGCTGGGCGGTGATGCGGTGCAGCTCCCGGTACAGGGCGGTGCGCTGGGCGCGGAGGACGCGGTGCGGGTCGGCGCCGTCTAGGGTCAGGCTGAGCATCAGCTTGACGTAGGTCTCGTCGCGCTGGTGCTCGGGGGTGGCGCCGCTGTCCATCCACGCCGCCAGCTCGGCGAGCCCCCTCTGGGTGACGGCGTAGATCCGCTTCTCCGGGCCGCGGTCTTTCTCGACCGCCTCCTGGGTGACCAGGCCTGCCTCCTCGAGGCGGGTGAGGGTGGTGTAGACCTGCGCCGGCTTGACGTCCCAGATCTCCTGGCCACCGGCGAGCGCGACGAAGGCGCCGTGCAGCTCGTAGCCGTGGCGCGGGCGCTGGGCGAGCAGCCCCAGGAGGGCGTTCCGGACGGACATTAATTACTCCACAGGTGACTAGCACCTGTGGAGTCAAAATGTACTACGAGTTAGTAGATTGGTCAAGCCCTCCTGGAGCGATGCCCGGGGGCGCGGTCAGGTCCAGCTGAGGGCGGTGCGGGCGGCGGCGGCGACGTCTTCGGGGACGAACCACCAGGCTTCGCGGTAGCTCAAGGCGTCACGCGCGGCGTTGACGATGGAGTCCTCTTTCCAGGAGAGACGCTTGACCGAGTTGTCGTGGTCGACGTACCAGATGTCGTCCCCCACCGGGTCGCGCTTGCCGTCGGCGGCGAAGACGTAGTTCTTGTAGGCGACGTCGGCGGCGTCGTCGCGGAGCATGTAGTACCTGGGGTCGTAGCCGGCCTTACGGACCAGGTCGGCGACGATCTCGCCGTTGCTGGCCCAGAGCATCCGGCGCTCGACGGCTTCGCGGCCGGGGACGGGGATGCCTTTGAACAGGCGGCGGTCGACGAGCCGGGCGGCGAACTCGTTGAGGATGCGGTCCTGGGGCTCGCCGCGCCAGGCCTGGAGCCAGGACCAGACGGCGAAGTCGTCGAGGGTGAGGTAGTCGGCGACCGAGAGCTGCTCGCCCATGGCCATGCGCCGGAAGGCGGCGTTGCAGGTGAGCGGCGCGCCGGCCTGGAGGAGCTCCGCCGCGCGGAGGAGGAGGACCATGAGCATGACCTCGGCCGAGCGGACGGTCTTGTGGAAGTAGACGTGGCGGTACATGTTGTGGCGGCCGATGAGCTGCATCTCGAGGCCGCTCAGGCCGCGCCGGCCGTCGATGACGATGGTGTCGTAGGTCCGGACGCCGGAGAAGGTCAGCACCTCGACGGTGCGGATGGTGAGCGTGCGGAGCATCCACTCGAGGTCGAACTCGCCGTACTTGACGCCGGTCATGTGGGAATCGCGCAGCAGGTAGTCGAAGCGGTCGACGTCGAGCTGGCTGCTGATGATGGCGGTGACGTAGTGGGGGCGGTAGGACTTGTCGACGATGCGGCAGACGAGGTCGGGCAGGTCGGGCGAGACGTCCGAGAGTGTGCGGTGGACGGCCTCGTCGTCCTGGACGATGCGCCGGCTCCAATCCTCGTGCCCGACGTTCTGCGCGCCGGGCATCTGCTCGTAGATGCGCTCGAAGACGTGGCTGAAGGGGCCGTGGCCGACGTCGTGGAGGAGGGCGGCGGTGAGGACGCCGGCGCGCTGGGTGTCGTCGAAGCGCGTGCCGTCGGGGTCGAGCTGCTGGAGGACGCGGGAGGCGAGGTGGTGGACGCCGAGCGAGTGGGTGAGGCGGCTGTGCTCGGCGCCGGGGTAGACCAGGCCGGCCATACCGAGCTGGCGGATGCGGCGCAGGCGCTGGACCGCGGGGGTGTCCAGGAGCCTGAGCATGTAGTCCTGCTCGATGCGGATCAGGCCGTGGATCGGATCGAGGATGAACTTGGGTCGCGCGAGGTCGGCCATGCCGCCGCCATCATACGGACGGGGTGACGCGGACGGTCGCGTCGGGACGTCTGGCGACGTCGGGCAGGAGGTCGACGCCGAGGCCGGGGCGGTCGGAGAGGGAGACGCGGCCGTCCTGGACGGTGGGGAGGCCGGTGGCGAGCTCGGCGTACCAGCCGGTGAAGAAGGCGCGCACGACCTCCTGGATGAGGGTGTTGGGGGCGTTGAGCGCGACGTGCACGCCGGCGGCCCAGACGACGGGGCCGGTGCAGTCGTGGGGGGCGATGGGCAGGCCAAACGATTCGGCGAGGGTGGCGATGGCCTTGCCTTCGGTGATGCCGCCGCACCAGCCGAGGTCGAGCATGACGTAGCTCGCGGCGCGGGCTTCGAGCAGCTCCCGGAAGCCCTGGCGGCCGGCGAGGAGCTCGCTGGCGGTGGTGGGGATGGCGGTGTTATGGGCGAAGCGGGCGAGGCTCTCGATGTCGTCGGGGCGGAGGGGGTCCTCGATCCAGTAGGGGTTGAGACCCTCGCGCTCGAAGGCGTGGGCGATCTTGAGCGCGGCGGGTAGGTTCCAGAGGCCGTGCAGCTCGACCATCAGGTCCATGGCGCCGCCGACGGCGTCGCGCACCTCGCGGAAGGGGCGCAGGGCTTTGTCGAGCTCGGCGGCGGTGATGTTGGTGCCGTTGGTGGCGTAGGCGTACTCGTCGAAGGGCCACATCTTCATGCCGGTGATGCCCTGGTCGAGGAGGCTGCGGGCGAGGGCGGCGGCGCCGCCGCTGGCGCCGAGGTGCCAGGACTCGAGATCCTCGTAGGGGCCGGCGGTCTGGGCGTCCTTGCCTTCCGAGGGGAGGCCCCAGTTCTCGCGGAGCTGGCCGGTAGTGGCGCGGACGTAGCGGTAGCCGGCGCAGGTGTTGTAGGCGCGGACGGAGGTGCGGAAGGCGCCGCCGAGGAGGGCATAGATGGGCTTGCCGGTGACTTTGCCGAGGAGGTCCCAGAGGGCGATGTCGATGGCGGAGTGGGCGCGGTTCTCGACGCCGGTGCCCTTGGTGCCGACGTAGCTCTTGAGGACGTAGCGGAGCTGCTCGATGCGGCCGGGGTCCTGGCCGAGCAGCTTAGGCGCGGCGGTCTCGTGGAGGTAGCTGGCGACTTCGGGCGCGCCAAAGAAGGTTTCGCCGAGGCCGACGAGGCCGTCGTCGGTGTGGAGGCGGAGGAAGAGGAGGTTGGGGAACTCGGCGAGCTGGATGGTCTCGAGCGCCGTGAGCTTCATGCGGCAAGATGCTAGACCACTGGCCCAGGCAAGGAACCCCGTTTGCATCCGCACCTGCGGGCGACGATCGAGACGTTCACGGAGCTGTTCCGGGAGGACACGCGGTGCATCGGCCTGCACCTGAAGGGGTCGGGTGGGGCGGGGACGGACGACGAGTACTCGGACGTGGACCTGGAGCTGGTGGTGGAGGACGGGGACTACGAGGCGGTGTCGGCCGAGATGCGGGACCTGTGCGAGCGGGTGTGCGGGCGGATCTACCTGTGGTTCCCCGAGGGCGTGCGGGCGGACGGGTGCAACTACGCGTTTCTGTTCGAGCACGACGGGGAGCAGTTCCTGTACGACTTCGCGCTGGCGACGCGGTCGGCGGTGCTGCGGGATGGGCGGCGGCCGGGAGAGATCCTGTTCGACCGGGCGGGGGTGCTGGCCGAGCTGCGCGAGACGCGGGGACCGGCGGTGTACAAGGCCGACCGGCTGCGGTACACGATCAACCACTACTGGATCTATGCGTATCTGAGTGGGAAGTACGCGAGGCGGGGGGACGTGTGGAAGCTGCTGTACGTGCAGCAGACGATCTTTCGGGCTCATCTGCAGGTGCTGGGGGCGCTGCACCCGGAGATGGAGTGGGGCTGGTGGGCGCGGGACGTGGCGGGGCTGCCGGAGGAGACGCAGGCGGCGCTGCGGCGCTACTTCCCGGCGCCGGAGGTGGCGGCGATCCGTGAGGCGCTGGGGGAGGAGGTGCGGCGGTTTGGCGAGGACGCGCGGGCGGCGTGCGCGAAGTGGGGGCAGGAGTATCCGGAAGGGCTAGAGACGTACGTGGTGCGCCACCTGCGGGAGATGGGGGCGATTCCAGTGCTTCCCGGGTGAGGTTTGGGCGCGCTCCCGCGAAGCTACGTGACTGGCGCTTCTCGCCCTAGCCTGTCGAGGATCCAGGAACGCACCATGGACCGGAAGTCGACGCCTCTGCGCGCCGCAACTTTCTTGAGGCGAAGGATAGTCTGTTCATCGACGTGCACGGTCACGGCGCGGGCGCTGGAATCGCCCGGCCCGGTGTGGTGCAGATCTACGTCGGTGCCCGGTAGCTGGCTTGTGTCGTGTGTCGCCCACCACTCCCGCTCCGCCGCCTCGGAGTCGAACTCGGGAACGTGCTGCGCGACAGGAAGAGGCTTGGCGGTCTGGTTATCCATGGTCAGGTTGTGTACTGTCGACGCTCCGAAGGCGTCATATCGCGGGCGCTGATAGGGCGGATGAGCCGCGTGCCGTCCCTCCGCCGGAACGTGAAGGCCACGAACAGATAGCGTCCGGCATCAGCGCGCCCCAGAGCCCGGTAGCGCGGCTCGCCGCGTTGGTCGCCGAGGTAGCGGACGAGAAGTCGGTGCTCCTCGTTGAGGAAGACCTCCTCAATCTCGTCGTCCGACACTCCGTGGACAAGGTTCTTATCCGAATTGCCATCGTCCCAGTCGAAGCCGCCCCAGTCCACCACGCCACCTCATGCCGAAGTATAGGCTGACTGGAGTAGGACGGTCAGCGGGGGTGGGGTGAGGAGGATGCGGCGGTATCTGTGGAGGGCAGGAGGGAGCGCATGTGGGAGAGGGTTTCGACCTGGGTGGGGGGCTTGTCGTCGCGGATGGCGGTGATGCGGGCGAAGCGGAGGGCGACGCCGGAGGGGAGGCGGGTGGAGCGCTGGACGCCGTTGAACTTGACCTCGACGACGACGCGGGGCTCGACCGAGACGTAGCCGCCGCGCTGGCCGGTCTTGAGCGCGAGGAGGCGGGCGGTCATGGCTTCGAACTCGGCGTCGGTGAGGCCCTTGAAGGTCTCGCCGACGGAGAGGAAGTCGCCGGTGGCTTCGTCGCGGCAGGCGAGGTGGTAGTTGGAGAGCCACCTGTGGCGCCGGCCGGTGCCCCAGTCGGCGCCGATGATGGCGAGGTCGAGGGTGGTCTCGACCTTGACCTTGAGCCAGTGGGAGCCGCGCCGGCCGGGGGCGTAGGGGGCGTCGAGCGCCTTGGCCATGACGCCCTCGTGGCCGGCGGCGACGGCGTCGTCGTAGAAGCGCTGCATGTGGGCGAGGGTTTCGTCGGGGGGCGCGTCGGGTGGGCCCTCGACGACGAGGCGGGGCATGGCGGGGATGGCGCCACGGATGCGCTCGAGGGTGTTCCAGCGCTCTCCATAGGGAAGGTCGAGTGTGAGGTCGCCGCCGGTGGCCGCATCGGGACTGTTGGGGACGCGGGGGTTGTCGGGGCCACCCGCGGTGCCCACGTAGAGGCAGCCGAAGAGGTAGACGGTGGCGGGGCGCTCGGCGGCGGCGGTCTCGGTATCGAGCTGGCGGAGCCAGCGGCGCATGACGTCCTGGAAGGGGATGGGGCGGCCGCCGGGGCCGGCGACGATGACCTCGCCTTCGACGATGGCGCGCTGGGCGGCGAGGCCGCGCCGGGCGGCGTCGGCGACGTCGGGGAGGCGGGCGGTGACGTCGGTCATGCGGCGCGACCAGAGCTGGACGTGGTCGCCGTCCTTGTGGATCTGGAGGCGGGCGCCGTCGAGCTTCCACTCGAGCGCGAGCCGGCCGCCGAGGGCGAGGTAGGCGTCGCGGAGGGTGTCGGCGGACTCGGCGAGCATGGGTGGGACTGGAGTGCCGACGCGGATGCCGAAGCCGGCGAGGCGGTCGCCGCCGTCGCGCGCGTCCGCCACCGCGGCCCCGGCGAGGGCGGCGACGTCGCCGGCGCCGATCAGGGCGCGGCGGATCTCGGCGGGGGGGCGCTGCGCCGCGGCGGCGATGGCTTCCAGGATGAGGCCCTCCTGGGCGCCGGTGCGCATCTCGCCGACGGCGTTGCGGGCGATCCAGGTGGCCTCCTCGGGGCTGGTGGCGAGGAGTTCCGATAAGAGACGCTCCTTCTCTTTGCGCCCGCGCGCGGCGGCGACGGCTTCGAAGCCGCGCTGGACGTCGAGGATGGACCAGCCGGTGGGGGCGGTGGAGCCGGTGGGGGTTGATGAGGAGGATATGGCTGGGCCAGTAGCGGCCTGGGTGGCCATGCGGCGGATGACTTCGCCAGCGTCGACGTAGCCCTCGGCGTCGGAGGCGTCGATGGGCTGGTCGCCGAAGGCGGCGCGGGCGGCGGCGATGAGGGAGGCCCAGCTGACGCCGGTCTTGACGCCGGGGCCGCGCCCGAGCATGAGGTTGACGGCGGGGCGGACTTCTTCCGGGTCGAGGGAGCGGAGGAGGGCGGCGAGGAGCTGGACGCGGTCGTTGCGGCCGCGAGTTCTGGCGGCCTGCTCGAGGGCGGCGGTGAGGGAGGAGAAGGGAGTGATGGGGCGATCCTAGTGGGGGCGCAGCTCGAGGAAGCCGGCCGCGGTGAAATCGTCGTCGAAGGCGAGGGCTTCGCGCAGTCGCTGGCGGCGCATGACGGCGAAGCTGGTGGCGTCGACGAAGGAGTAGGGCCGCTCGTCGTGGCGGCGGAGCCAGGACCATGCTTCGCGCTCGAGCGCCTCGTCGACGAAGTGGATCGCGAGGCGGGGAGAGCGCGTGGCGCGGTCGACGAAGTCCGCGGCGGCCGCGTGCCCGGCGCGGCGGCGCAGGAAGGTCCACGTCTCGCCGAGGACGTGGTTGCTGGTGATGAGCGCTTCGGTGCGGTCGGCCCACAGCGCCGCGGCCGCGGCGTGATTCTGGTCGCGGGTGTAACGCAGGGCGACCCAGAAGGACGTGTCGACGAACCTCACCGGCGCTTGCCCCGCCGCGGTGGCTCCTCGACGACGCCGTAGACCACGTCGTCGACGCTCGCGGGCTCGCCGTCGTCGATGCCGACGATGGCGTCCAGAGGGTCGGCGCTGCGAGGACCGGTTCCGTGTGACAGTCGTTCCGCGACGAAGTCGCGGATGAGCGCCGCCTTGGAGGTGCCCTGACGGGCGGCGCGGAGACCCAGCTCCTCGTCCATCTCTTCGTCGATGTAGATCTGCAGGCGCTTCATCGTTGTCAGTATACGCCGCTGTGCCGATGTATACATCGGAGGACCGGCGAGTGGGCGGTGTGCGGACTGGTTTAGCGGATGGCGGTGAGGGCGGTTGAGACCTGGGCGTAGGCGGCTTCGATCTGGGCGAGGAGTGGGGCGGCGCCGTCGAGGTCGGCGGCTCGGCTTTTGGTCTCGAGGGTCTTGCAGAGGTCGGAGAAGGTGGCGGCGCCGAACTCGGCGCCGTTGGACTTGAGGCCGTGGGCGACGAGGCGGACGGTGGCGGCGTCGCCCGACTCGACGGCCTGGCGGAGCTGGGCGAGGAGGCGGGGGGCGTCTTCGAGGAAGGTGGCGATGAGCTCGGAGAGGAACTGGGGGTCGCCGGCGCCCATGGCGCGGAGGTTGTCGAGGGCGGTCTGGTCCAGGATGGCCTGCGCCGGGATGGCTTGATCCGGGATGGAGGTCTGGCCGTTGGCGCCGGCCGCGGTGTGGGCGGGCTGGCTGTTCTGGCCGTCCTGGCTGGACCTGGCGTGCTGGCGGGCGGCGGTGGCGCCGCGCTCCAATGCCTCGGCGAGGGCGGCGGGGAGGATGGGCTTGCTGACGTAGTCGTTCATGCCGGCGGCGAGGCAGGCTTCGCGGTCGCCCTGCATGGCGTTGGCGGTCATGGCGACGATATAGGGCGGGCGCGACGAGCCGCGGCGGGCGCGGATCTGGCGGGTGGCGGCGAGCCCGTCCATCTCGGGCATCTGCATGTCCATGAGGACGACGTCGTACTCGCGCTGCTCGGTGGCTTCGAGCGCCTCGCGGCCGTTGGCGGCGAGGTCGGCCTGGTAGCCCATGCGGCCGAGGAGCTGGACGGCGACCTTCTGGTTGGTGAGGTTGTCCTCGGCGAGGAGGATGCGGAGGGGCAGGCGCTGGCCCATGGTGGGGTCGAAGGCCTGCTCGGTCGTGGGGCGGGTGACTTCGACCGGGACGCGCTGGTGGGTGAGGGCGGTCATGAGGGCGTCGAGCAGCTGGGAGGGCTTGAGCGGCTTGGTGAGCAGGGCGGCGAAGGCCCCGGTGTCGCCGCTGCGCTGACCGAGGGAGGTGAGCATGACGAGCGGCAGCGCCTGGGCGTCGCGCAGCTTGCGGATCTCGGCGGCGAGGGCGATGCCGTCGAGGTCGGGCATCTGCATGTCGAGCACGCCGACGTCGAAGTGCTGGCCCTCACGAATCCAGGCGAGCGCCTCGCGCGGCGAGGCGGTCTCGCGGAAGTCCATGCCCCAGGCCCTGGCCTGCATGGTGAGGATGAGGCGGTTGGTGGCGTTGTCGTCGACGACGAGCATCTTCTTGCCGCGGAGCTGGGGTGGCACGTCGCGCGGGGGCGTGGCGGTGGGCTGGTCGCACGTCTCGACGCGGATGGTGACGTGGAAGGTGGCGCCGCGGCCGAGGCCTTCGCTTTCGACCCACATGGTGCCGCCCATCAGCTCGGCCAGGCGCTTGCTGATGGCGAGACCGAGTCCGGTGCCGCCGTAGCGCCGGGTGGTGGAGGCGTCGACCTGGCTGAAGGAGCGGAAGAGGCGGTCCATCTGCTCGGGGGCGATGCCGAGGCCGGTGTCCTTCACGCTGAAGTGGAGGAGGCACTCGCCCTGCTGGAGCGACTGGCCGGGCTGGAGCGGCTCGGCGGCGACGGTGAGGACGACCTCGCCGCGCTCGGTGAATTTCACCGCGTTGCTGAGCAGGTTGACGAGGATCTGGCGCAGGCGCGTGACGTCGCCGAGGATGGCGGCCGGCACCTCGGGCTGGATGACGTAGCCCAAGTCGAGGCTCTTGTCGGCGGCGCGCGCGGCGAGCAGGTCGATGGCGCTCTCGACGCAGGCGCGGAGGTCGAGGGGGATGCGCTCGATCTCGATCTTGTCGGCCTCGATCTTGGAGAAGTCGAGGATGTCGTTGATGATGGTGAGGAGCGAATCGCTGCTGGTGCGGATGGTCTCGGCGAAGTCGCGCTGCTCGGCGGTCTGCTCGGTGTCGAGCAGCAGGGTGGTCATGCCGACGATGGCGTT
>DASTZM010000091.1:0-3778 GCA_035764305.1 Chloroflexota bacterium
CCGGGCAGGCTCCCGCCCACCGGATCGCGCTGACGGCCCGGCACGGGCCCGGCACGGAAGTTGCCATCGGACTCGTCGCCGATGAGCGCCGCGCGGCCGTCAGGAATCGACCTGGTCGCAGCCGCGACGGAGGACTTTCGCGCGAACCTGCGCCACCCGCGCGCGCAGGCGCTGCTGATCGACTACTACGTGAAGCAGGGGATGACGAGCGAGGAGCTGCGCCAGGCGATGCGCGCCGCGGCCGCACCCCGCCACGCGCCGATCCGCGTGCAGATCCCCGACACCGTCGCCGCGTGACGGCGTGGCGGTCGGGCGCTGACGGCACGCGAAGTGCAGCGTTCTCATTCGAGCCATGAGTGAGTCACGACTGCCTTCCCAGGGTCCGGATCTGCTGGCGGATGCGCCCGCGCCGGGCGAGATCAAGGACCTCGGGATCGCCGGAGAGAACCTGTTCGCGGAGAGCCTCGATCCGGGCATCGCGCCAAGCGACGTCACGCCGGGGATGGCGGTAGTTGCGGCGGACGACGAGCCGGTCGGCGAGGTGAAGTCGATCCGCCCGAACTGTGTCGTCGTCTCGCGCACGGGGGCGGGCGACCTCTACGTCCCGTTTACCTCAATGCTGGAGGCACGCGACGGCCGGGCGGTGGTGAACACGCTCAGCACGCAGGTCAACCGGCTGGGCTGGGACACGCCGCCGGCAACGCGGCGCGCCGCTTAGGCGTGCGCACGGGGTAGGGTGCGCCGGGAGGGGCTCGAACCCTCAGCCCACGGCTTAAAAGGCCGCTGCTCTGCCATTGAGCTACCGGCGCGCGCGATCCGAGCGGACGGTCAGATGACAACCGCCGGGGAGCGTCGCGGGACCACTCAACTTTAGCGCGCGGGTTCCGTTACATAAGGTGTAACGCCGGTCCCTCGACTGGAAGCAGGTCGTTACGCCGTCGTTGCGCGCTCGGCACGGGGTTTGCGTGACGTTCAGTAGCAACTACTCGGTGTGGAGGAATCTGGGATGTCCGTGTGGGCTACCTACGTCAAGCGAGGCGCCGATCAGCCGTGGCGCCTGGAAGCGATGTCCGTGCTGGGCGCGGAGCGGTCGCGCTCGCTCGCCGAAAGAGAGCACGCTCGGGAGCGGGTGATCGGCGCGGAGTTTCAGGTACGGGAGTTCGCGTCGACGCGCGAGGTCCCGGAGCGCCTGGAGAGCTAAGGCATGGGAGGCGGGCGGCGGGCCGCGGCGCGCTGGCCGTATCTGTATCGGGCCTAACGCGGGCTCACACCTTCGCCGTAGAAGCGCAGATACTCGCGCAGGTGGGCGGTCCAATAGCTGCCCTCGTGGCGGCCGGGGTAGACCTGAAGGTCGACGGTCGCGCCGTTTTTCTGAAGCGCGGTCGAGATTCGCTCGGCGTCGGGCCGCCAGCGGTCGTTGGCGCCGACGTCGATCCACGCCTTGAGGCGGGCCGCGGCGCCGGGCTTGGCGGCGAGCGTGAGCGGGTCGAAGCGCTCGAACCACGCCTGATCGCCGAAGAACGGCGGCGATTCGCTTAGGCTGCGCAGCGCCGGGCTGTGGGCCCCGGCAACGCGGAACATGGTCGGGTTGTTCAGCGCCAGATGGAGCGCGGCGTGGCCGCCCATCGAAAGGCCGCCGACCGCGCGCCGCTCGGGGCGGGCGTCGGTCGACCAGATCCGGTCGACGTGCGGCACCAGGTCCTGGGTAACGTAGTCGGCCCAGCGCGGGCCGCCATTGGCGTGGTTGATCCAGTAGCCCTGGAGCCCCTCTGGGAAGACGAAGATGGCTGGGGGGATCTCGCGGGCGGCGTACGCTTCGTCGATCGCGTCTTTCATCCCAAGGTTGAACCACTCGGCGCGGCCGGCGGTGAAGCCGTCACCGGCGCCGTGGAGCAGGTAGACGACGGGATAGCGCTGGCTGGTGGTGTAGCCGGGTGGGACCCAGATCAGGAAGGGCAGGCGCTGGCCGAGCGCTTTGCTCTCGACGTGCTCCTCGCCCCATTCACCGCGCCCGGCGACGCGCGGAATAGGTGTTGACGTCGGTCCAGTTGCGGCGGGCGTGCGCGCAGCGGTGGCCGATCCGGAAACCGGCACAGAGGCTGTGGCGGCGACGGTCGGGCGCGGCGGCGTCGCGGTGCCGGAGGTGGCCGTGCCGGAGGTGGCCGTGCCGGAGGTGGCCGTGCCGGAGGTGGCAACGGCCGTACTCGCCGGGGGCGTCACGAGGCCGGGCGCCACAGTGCGCGTCGGCGCAGGGGTGCCTGCCGGGAGCGGAGCACCGCCGCTGGGGGTCGGGGTGCGCGTCGGCAGGACTGGCGCCGCCCAGTTGGTCGCGATCGGCGACGGCTGCCAGGCCGCGCGGCGCTGGACGAGCGCGGCGCCCGCGGGGAGAGTCAGGAGCGGCGTGCGCGCGAACCAGCCGACGCTGGCGACCGCGAACGCGGGCAGGAGGATCAGGAGCGTCGACCGGCGGAGCATGCGTGTGGCCCACACAAACGTACCGCGGCGACGCACGTGCCGTATCTTCCAGCCAGCATGGGACGAGACGAGACGACGGCACGGATCCGGGAGTCGGGAGTGGTCGCGATCATGCGACACACCGAGGCGTCGCTGGCGGTGGAGGCGGCGCAGGCGCTGCTGCGGGGTGGGGTGGACGTGGTCGAGGTGACGCTGAACACGGCCGGGGCGGGGCAGATGATCCGCCAGCTACGCGAGAGGCTCAGCGGCCGGATGCTGATCGGGGCCGGAACCGTGCTGTCCCCGAGGGGCGTCAGCGACGCGGTGGAGGCGGGAGCGCAGTTCATCGTGGCGCCCAATACCGATGCGCGGGTGATCGCGCAGTGCGCGCGGCTGGGCGTGCCGGCGTTCCCGGGCGCGTTCACACCGACCGAGATCGTGATGGCGTGGGACGCGGGGGCTGACGCGGTCAAAGTGTTCCCGGTGTCCAGCGTTGGGCCGCGCTACATCCGGGACCTGCGTGGTCCACTGCCCCACATCCCGCTGGTCCCGACGGGCGGCGTGACCGCCCAGAACTGCGCCGAGTTCATCAAGGCGGGGTCGGTCGCGGTCGGCGCGGGCTCGGATCTGGTCGACAAGGGCGTGGTCGACCGGCGCGAGTTCGAGGAGCTTGAGCGGCGCGCGCGGGCGTTCGCGGAAGGGGTCAGGGTCGGGCGCGGAGGCGGCTGAGTCCGCGCGCGATGCGATCCAGTCCTTCACCGAGCTGGTCCATGGAGTTGGCGAACGAGAGGCGGAGGAACCCCTCGCCGTACTGACCGAAGGCGGTGCCGGCGAGGACCGCGACTCCTTCGTGCTCCAGGAGCGAGTCGGCGATCTGCTTGGAGGACAAACCGGGAAGGGTGACGCGCGGGAAGGCATAGAACGCCCCGCCGGGGTTGAGGCAGGTCACGCCGGCGATGGCGTTGAGCCGCGAGACGACGAACCCGCGCCGGCGCCGGAACTCGGCCAGCATAGCGTCGACGGGCTCCTGCGTGCCTTCCAGCGCGGCGATCCCCGCCATCTGGGCGAAGCTGGCCGTGCACGACGTGACGTTGGTCTGGAGGCGGCTCAAGTGCGGGATCAGCGCGGGCGGCGCTACGCCATACCCGAGGCGCCAGCCCGTCATGGCGTACGTCTTTGAAAAACCGTCGAGGACGATCGTGCGCTCCGCCATACCGGGCAGCGCGGCGATGGAGTGGTGCTCGCCGTCATAGATCAGACGGGAGTAGATCTCGTCAGACAGAACCCACAGGTCGCGCGCGCGCGCGACCTCAGCGACAGCCTG